>NZ_JBSFMM010000378.1:0-6195 GCF_053599555.1 Streptomyces sp. NPDC000941 | reverse complement strand
AATCCACCAACCCGTAATACGCCGTCAGGAACACCAGCGGCACCGCCGCGGCATCCTCCAACGACCACTCGTCGGGGACCTTCACCAGCGCACGCTGGTCCACGGCGATGCGAGGGGTGAAGGAGCCGGCCACCAGGCCCATCACCCGGTCGCCGACCCGCAGCCCGGTCACCTCGGGGCCGGTCTCGACGACCACTCCGGCCGCCTCACCGCCCATGGGCGCGGCCTCTCCGGGATACATGCCCAGGGCGCTGAGCACATCGCGGAAGTTGAGTCCGGCGGCGTGTACGGACAGCCGGACCTCGCCGGCCGCCAGCGGCCTGGTGGCCTCCGGGGCGGTCTGCAGGGCGAGGTTGTCCAGCCGGTCCCGCTGCCCGCTGTCCAGCCGCCACGGCGCACCTGCCGGGGGCATCAGGTTGGTGCCCGTGGTCATTCGGGCGAGTCGGCCGGTGCGTACGACGCCGTCGCGCACCACGACCTGGGGCTCGCCCGAGGCGAGTGCCGCGGGCAGCGCGGACATGGAGGTCTCCCGCTCGTCCACGTCGACGAGCAGGAACCTGCCCGGGTGCTCGGACTGGGCCGAGCGCACCAGCCCCCATGCCGCGGCCCCGCCCAGGTCGGTCACCGTCGCACCGTCGTCGGCCGCGATGGCTCCCCTGGTGACGAAGAGCAGACGGGAGTCGGCGAACCGGTCGTCGGCCAGCCACTCCTGGATCAGGCCGAGCACCCGTGCCGTGACCCCGTGCACGGCGTCGGGGGTGGCGTCGGGGGTGGCCATCGAATCAGCGGGGTCGAGTGCCACGACGACCAGGTCGGGGCTGCCTTCCAGGGACGCCACATCGGTGCTCAGCTCGGCCACGTCCAAGGCGGCGACCGCGTCCATGGGGGAGGTCAGCGCGGGTGCCGGCACCCACTCCAGGCGGTACAGCGAGTCCTGTCGCGCCGTACCGGAGCCGGCCAGCTGATCGGCGGTCACCGGGCGCAGCGCCAGCGACTCGACCGAGATGACCGGCGCGCCGACCCCGTCGGCGGCGGTCAGGGACACCGATTCGGCCCCGGACCTGGCCAACCGTACCCGCAGTACGGAGGCGCCTCCTGAGTGCAGGGACACACCGTTCCATGAGAACGGCAGCAGTCCGCGCCCCGGCTCCCCGAGATCCACGAACGAGACGGCGTGCAAGGCCGCGTCCAGCAGGGCGGGGTGTACGCCGAACGATTCAGCGTCCGCTGCCTGCTCCGGCAGCGCCACCTCCGCGAACACCTCGTCGTCGCGCTCCCATGCCTCCCGGAGCCCCTGGAACAGCGGGCCGTAGCCGAACCCGCCCTCGGCGAACCGCTCGTAGAAGCCGTCGAGGTCCAGCGCGACAGCTCCCTCGGGCGGCCATACGGACGCGTCGAAGTCCGCGGTGCGCTCCTCCGCGCCCAAGACGCCGGAGGCGTGTTCCACCCACGGTTGCTCCACCGCGTCGGCGGGACGTGAGTACAGGTGGATGTTCCGGTGGCCCGAGTCATCGGCCGGGCCCACCCACAGCTGGACGGCGACCGCGTCCCGCTCGCCCAGCACCAGCGGCTCGGCCAGGGTGAATTCCTCGATCCGTGCGCAGCCGACCTGGTCCCCGGCGCGGATCGCCAGCTCCAGAAAACCGGTCCCCGGGAACAGCACCACACCGCCCACGGCGTGGTCGGCCAGCCACGGATGCGACCGCAGCGACAGCCGGCCGGTGAACAGTACGCCGCCCGAGTCCGCCAGGCCGACGGCCGCGCCGAGCAGGGGGTGTTCGGCGGACATCAGTCCCAGGCCGCCCGCGTCTCCGGTCCTCACCAGCGCGTTCGGCCAGTAGTGCTCATGCTGGAAGGCGTACGTGGGCAGGTCCACCCGCTGCGCCCCGGTCCCGACGAAGAACGCTGTCCAGTCCAGTTTGACGCCGGCGATGTGCAGCCTGGCCAGCGCCTCGACCAGGGCTGCCTCGTCCTCACGATCCTTGCGCAGGGAGGGGATGACGACGGTGTCATCCGACTGGTCGGGCAGGCTGTCCTGCGCCATGGAGGAGAGTACGCCGTCGGGTCCGACCTCCAGAAACGCGGTCACCCCAGCAGCGCTCAACGCGGCCACGCCGTCGGCGAACCGGACGGTCTCCCGTACATGCCGCACCCAGTAGTCCGGCGTGCACACCAGCTCGGCCGACGCCACTTCACCGATCACATTCGAGACGAACGGAACCTGAGGCGCCGCGAACGACAGCCCCTCCACCACACGCCGGAACTCATCCAGCATCGGATCCATCAACGGGGAGTGGAAGGCGTGGCTGACCGTCAGCCGCTTGGTCTTACGCCCCTCGGCCTCGAACCGGGCCGTGAGCTCCAGTACGACCGTCTCATCGCCCGCGATCACCACCGAGCGCGGTCCGTTGACCGCCGCGATCGACATCCCATCCGTCAGATGCGGAGCGACCTCATCCTCGGTGGCCTGCAGCGACACCATCGCCCCACCCGACGGCAACTCCTGCATCAGCCTGGCCCGCGCCGCCACCAACGTGCACGCGTCCGCAAGCGAGAACACCCCGGCCACATGCGCCGCCGCGATCTCACCGATCGAATGACCCGCCAGGCAGTCCGGCCGGACACCCCACGACTCCACCAGCCGGAACAACGCCACCTCGATGGCGAACAACGCGGGCTGCGTCCACCCCGTCTCGTCCAACAGCCCCGCCTCGGCCGAACCGGGCTCGGCGAACATCACCTCCCGCAACGGCCGGTCCAGCCCCTGGTCCAGCTCCGCACACACCTCATCCAGGGCCCAGGCGAACATCGGGAACCGCCCGTACAAGTCCCGGCCCATCCCCGCCCGCTGACTGCCCTGCCCCGAGAAGAACGCCCCGAGCCCACCGCCCGACCGCACTGCCCCGCTGAGCAGTCCCGGCGCGGAGGTGCCGTGCGCGAGCGCGCGCAGACCCTCGACGGCACCGGCACGGTCGGTGGCCGGCACCACGCCCCGATGCTCGAACGCCGATCGTGTGGTCGCCAAAGAGAACACCACATCGACAAGGCGGGCGTCCTGGTCCTCGTCCAGGCGCTCGGCGATGCGCGCCGCCTGTGCGCGCAGCGCGCCCACCGTCTTTCCGGACACCATCACCGGCAGCTCGCCGGGGGCCGCGGTCGGCGTCGCCGTGTCGTCGTCCCCGGCCTCCACCGTCGGAGCCTGCTCGATGATGGTGTGGGCGTTCGTACCGCTGATGCCGAACGACGACACCGCGGCGCGGCGCGGACGCCCGGTCTCCGGCCACTCGGTCCGCTCGGCCAGCAGCTTCGCCGCACCCGCCGACCAGTCCACATGCGAGGTCGGCTCGTCGAGGTGCAGGGTGGCCGGCAGCGTGCCGTGTCGCAGCGCCATGACCATCTTGATCACCCCGGCGACACCGGAGGCGGCCTGGGTGTGGCCGATGTTCGACTTGATCGAGCCCAGCAGGACCGGGTGTTGCTCGTCGCGGCCCTGACCGTACGTCGCGAGCAGCGCCTGTGCTTCGATGGGATCGCCCAGCGTGGTACCGGTGCCATGCGCCTCGACGACGTCGATGTCCGTGGCGGACAGCCCGGCGCCGGCCAGGGCCTGCTTGATGACGCGCTGCTGGGCCGGGCCGTTCGGCGCCGTGAGCCCGTTGGAAGCGCCGTCCTGGTTCACCGCCGAGCCCCGCAACACGGCCAGTACCTCATGGCCATTGCGCTGGGCGTCCGACAGCCGCTCCAGCATCAGCATCCCGACGCCTTCGGACCAGCCCACCCCATCAGCACTCTCGGAGAAGGACTTGCACCGGCCATCGGCCGCCAGGCCGCCCTGCGCACTGAAGTCCACGAAGGGGCCGGGCGTGGCCATGACCGTCACACCACCGGCAAGCGCCAGGGTGCATTCGCCACCGCGCAGCGCCTGAGCCGCCAGATGCAGCGCCACCAGCGACGACGAGCATGCGGTGTCCAGCGTCACCGTGGGGCCTTCGAGCCCCAGGGTGTAGGAGATCCGGCCCGACATCACGCTGCCCGCGGTGCCGGTGCCCAGGAAGGCCATCGTCTCCTGGGGGAACTCCGCGCCGGAACCGTAGTCGTGATACATCACTCCGGCGAAGACACCGGTCCGGCTGCCCTGGAGCGTGAGCGGGTCGATCCCGGCCCGCTCGATCGCCTCCCACGAGGTCTCCAGCAGCAGCCGCTGCTGCGGATCCATCGCCAGCGCCTCACGCGGCGAGATCCCGAAGAACCCCGGGTCGAACTCCCCCGCCTCATGCAGGAAGCCACCCTCACGCACATAGCTCGTGTTCCCGCGGGGGTCCCGGTCGGGGGCGTACAGCGTGTCCAGGTCCCAGCCGCGGGAGGTGGGGAATCCGGAGATGCCGTCACCTTCGCCGATGACGAGTCTCCACAGGTCTTCGGGCGACGCCACCCCGCCCGGGTAGCGGCAGGCCATCGATACGATCGCAATGGGTTCCTGTTTGCCCGCCTCGACCTCCTGGAGCCGCTGACGGGTCTGGTGCAGATCGGCGGTGACCCACTTGAGATAGTCGACGAGCTTCCGGTCGTCAGGCATGGGAAGTGATCCTCCGTGTTTGGCTGAAAGCTGGGCGCCGGGGTCACCGGTCGTTCATTCGGCCCAGTTCGTTGTCGATGAAGTCGAGAATCTCGTCGGCACTGGCCGCTTCGAGCCGGTCGGTGGCGCCGGGACCGTCGCTCTCCGCCTCGGCCTTGGTCACCTTCGTGAGCAGCTGCCGGAGCCGGATGGCGACCCCGGTCCGGGTGACCTCGTCGGAGAAGCCGTCCGACAGCGCGGCGTCCAGGCGGTCCAGATCCGCCATCCAGGACGGCGTCGGGTCAGGGGCGTCCGCGGGAACGAGTTCATTCACCAGATATCCGGCCAACACCGCCGGTGTCGGGTAGTCGAAGATGAGGGTGGACAGCAGGCGCAGCCCGGTGCCGGAGCTCAGCCGGTTGCGCAGCTCGACCGCGGTCAGCGAGTCGAATCCCAGATCGCTGAACCGGTGTGCCGGGTCGATCTTTTCGGCCGCCGCATACCCCAGGACCATGGCCGACTGCTCCTGCACCAGACGGACCATGTGCTCGGCGCGCTCGTCGGCCCGCAGGTTCAGCAGCCGGCCCCGCAGTGACTCGGACGTCTCCACGACGGTGGACCGCGCCACCGGGCGGGGCCCGGCGCCGAGCAGGCCGCGGAGCACCGGGGCCGGTGCGCCCTGGGCCCGGAGTGCGACGAGGTTCAGTTGGGCCGTGAGCACCACGGGGTGTCGCAGGGTGGTTGCCGCGTCGAACAGGGCCATGCCCTGCTCGGTGCTGATGGGCGGCATTCCGGCGGCGCTCATCCGCTGGATGTCGGTCTCGGTGAGCCCGCGGGTCATGCCGCTGTCCTGTGCCCACGGCCCCCACACCAGCGACTGCCCCGCGACACCCTCGGCCCGGCGGCGCATCATCAACGCGTCCAGGAACGAGTTGGCCGCGGCATAGTTCGCCTGCCCCGGGGCACCCATCGAGCCCGCCACGGACGAGAACACCACGAAGGCGGCGAGGTCCAGATGGCGGGTCAGCTCATGCAGATGCCAGGCGGCGTCGACCTTCGGCCGCAACACCCTGCTCACCCGCTCCGGCGTCAGCGCCCCCACCACGCCGTCGTCCAGCACACCGGCCGTATGCACCACCGCCGTCAGCGGATGGTTCACGGGAATCCCGGCCAGCACATCCGCCACCGCGTCCCGGTCCGACGCATCACACGCCACCACCGACACCTCGGCACCATGCGCGATCAACTCCGCCTGCAACTCCACGGCGCCCGGGGCATCCAGCCCACGCCGGCTCGTCAGCAACAGACGCCGCACACCGTGCTCGGCCACCACATGCCGAGCCAACTCACTCCCCAGACCGCCCGTACCACCAGTGATCAGCACGGTGCCCTCGGGGTCCCAGCGAGGCGGCATGGTCAGCACGATCTTGCCCGTGTGCCTCGCCTGACTCATATAGCGGAAGGCGTCCCGCGCCCGCCGCACATCCCACGCCGTAACCGGCAACGGACTCAACACACCCGCGCCGAACAGCTCCATCAGCTCGGCCAGCATTTCCTGCGTACGGTCCAGACCGGCGTCCGCCAGATCGAAGGGCAGGTAGTCGCCGTCCACCGTTTCCGCGTCGCGGATGTCGGTCTTG
>NZ_JBSFMM010000377.1:0-6209 GCF_053599555.1 Streptomyces sp. NPDC000941 | reverse complement strand
ACGGCCGCCGGCTGACCGATGACGTCCTGGACATCGCGCTTCAGGTCGTCGAGGGCGAGCTGCTCGCCGCCCGCAGGCGCCGTTCTCCCGGGTACGGGCACGGCTCCGCGTACGGGGGCAGGCCCCGCAGAGCAGCCTGGCCTACCGGGCCAGGCCGCGCGCGTCGGGCCAGGCCGCCACCCCTGTGTCGGGGCGGCCCCGCAGACCGGGCCCGACCCCACGCGTCAGGCCGCCGCAGCCCCTGGGCCGCCCGCGGCCCCAGCCGCTCCCGCACCGCCCGGAGTCCCCGTGTCGCCTTCCTGCTCCGCCTCCACCTGCTGGTTCCACTCCCGCTTGGACGCCTGCCAGCCGTCCTCGTCGTGGCCGCGCCGCCAGTAGCCGGAAATCGACAGCCACTCGCGCGGAACGTCTCGCTCGAGCCGCAGATAGCGGCGGATCTGCTTCACAAAGCCCGCCTCGCCGTGGACGAACGCATGCACCTGGCCGGACGGGAAGTCCAGCGCGCGTACGGCCGCCACCAGCGCCTCGCCGACCCGGCCGCCACCGCGGTGCAGCCAAGTGATCTCCGCCCCGTCCGGCACGCTCAGCTTGAGCTCTTCCTCCGGACCGGCCACCTCGATCAGGGCGTGCACCGGCGTGCCCGTCGGCTGCTCCGTAAGCCGCTCCAGCGCGACGGCGATCGCGGGCAGGGCGCTCTCGTCGCCCACGAGCAGATGCCAGCCGGCCTCCTGGCTCGGGGTGTACGCCCCGCCGGGGCCGAGGAAAAGGATCTCCTCGCCGGGTTCGGCGCGCGCGGCCCACGGCCCGGCCAGGCCCTCGTCTCCGTGGATCACGAAGTCCAGGGTCAGCTCCTGGGCCGCGGGCTCCCAGGCGCGCACGGTGTAGGTGCGGGTGCGAGGCCACTGGTCGCGCGGGAACTCGGCGCGGACCTGAGCAAGGTCGAACGGCTCGGGGTAGACGGCACCCTCGGCCGGGAAGAGCAGCTTGACGTAATGGTCGGTGCACTCGCCGGCGGAGAAGCCGGCCAGGCTCCCGCCGCTGAGCACCACCCGCGTCAGATGGGGCGTCAGCCGCTCGGTGCGCGCCACCCGCGCCCGGTTGACCTGCGGCGTCTTGCGGGCCGGACGGTCTGCCACGGCCACCTCCCTGATCCACAAAGATCCACAAACGGGTTAGGGTTACCTAACTTAACACCTCACCCCGCAAGAGTGGAGAGCAGCCGGCGCAGTGATCCGCCGAGACCCCACCGCTCCGCCAGCGCCTCCACCGCCCCCGCGTCCCGCGGCTGCCGCGGCAGCGCCGGGTCGAAGGCGGGCAGCGGGACGTCCGAGGCCACCCGCACCACCTTCGGCGCGACCGCCACATACTCCCGCGCCTCCTCCAGCCGCCTGCGCTGCGCCGGGGTCAGCTTGGAGGCGGGGTCGGCCGCCGCGGCCATGATCCCGGCCAGGTCGCCGTACGAGGCGAGGAGCTTGGCCGCGGTCTTCTCGCCGATCCCGGGCACGCCCGGCAGCCCGTCGCTGGTGTCGCCGCGCAGCAGCGCCAGATCCGCGTACCCCGAGCCACCCACGCCGTACTTCTCGCGCAGTGCGTCCTCGTCGAACACCTGCAGCGTGCCGACGCCCTTGACCGGGTAGAGCACCCGCGCCGCGCGCCGGTCGTCGACGAGCTGGAACAGGTCGCGGTCGCCGGTGACGATGTCGACCGGGCCGGAGGCCCGGCCCGCGAGCGTGCCGATGATGTCATCCGCCTCGTAGCCATCTGCGCCCACCCGGGCGATCCCGACCGCGTCCAGCACCTCGTCGATCACCGGGACCTGCGGGGAGAGGGTGTCGGGCACCTCCTCCTGGTCCACACCGTCCGGCGCGGGGGCCTCCTCGGCCACCCGGTGCGCCTTGTACGAGGGGATCAGATCGACCCGCCACTTGGGGCGCCAGTCGAAGTCCATGCAGGCCACCAGGTCGTCCGGGTGATGGTCCTGGACCAGCCGGGCGATGAAGTCGAGCAGCCCGCGCACGGCGTTCACCGGTGTGCCGTCGGGGGCGCGGACGGAGTCCGGCACCCCGAAATAGGCGCGGAAGTAGAGGGACGAGGTGTCGAGGAGCATCAGGCGTCGGGTCACGCCTCGATGATGCCGCACACCACTGACACAAACGCCCCGGAAATGTGACGTGGGTCACCGATGGGTTTACGCCAAACGGTTCAGGGCAGGCGCGCAGCCGGAGCGGACCCGTTAGGCAAAACAACTATTGCATCGGGCAAGCGGTCGGAAACCGCCCGCTCCACGACCCGCCGGCGGGGGTGGCGGGTCGTTTTTTGGTTCGACCCGAGAGGTATATGTGTCCAGGCTGCAAGCCGAACACCTCTACAAGGTGTTCGGCAGACGACCCGATGAGGCGGTGGCGAAGCTCGACGGCGGTACGGACCGTGACGAGCTGCGCACGGATGGCACGACGGCGGCGGTCATCGACGCGTCCTTCGCCGTTGAGGCGGGCCAGATATTCGTCGTCATGGGTCTGTCCGGGTCCGGTAAGTCCACGCTGCTGCGCATGCTCAACGGACTGCTGGAGCCGACCGCCGGGCGCGTCCTCTACGACGGCCAGGACCTGACGGCCCTGGCCGCGCGCGACCTGCGCGAGGTGCGCTCCCACAAGATCAGCATGGTCTTCCAGCACTTCGCGCTCTTCCCGCACCGCAGCGTCCTGGAGAACGCCGGGTACGGCCTCGAGGTGCAGGGCGTGCCGCGCGCCGAGCGCAAGCGCCGCGCCACCGAGGCGCTCGGCCTCGTCGGCCTCGCGGGCTGGGAGAAGTCCTGGCCCGACGAGCTCTCCGGCGGTATGCAGCAGCGCGTCGGTCTGGCCCGCGCGTTGGCCACCGACGCCGACCTGCTGCTGATGGACGAGTCCTTCAGCGCGCTCGACCCGCTGATCCGCCGCGATATGCAGGACCAGCTGCTGGAGCTGCAGAAGCGGCTGAAGAAGACCATCGTCTTCATCACCCACGACCTCAACGAGGCCATGCGCCTCGGCGACCGCATCGCCGTCATGCGCGACGGCCGGATCGTCCAGATCGGTACCGCCGAGGACATCCTGGTCACCCCGGCCAACGACTATGTCGCCTCCTTCACCCAGGACGTCGACCGCACCCGGGTGCTCACCGCGGGCGCGATCATGGCCGATCCCGAGGAGGCGCTGGGCACCACGACCCCGGACGGCACGGTGCTGCGCACCGAGAGCGACATCCTGGCGGCCGCCCCCGCGACCGTCACCGCAGACACCCCGATCATCGAGCTGTTCACGCCCTGCTCGCGCAGTGGTGTCGCGGTCGCGGTGGTCGACGAGGAGGGCAGCCTTATCGGCGTCGTCCCCCGCGCCCGGCTGCTCGCCGTGCTCGGCGACCCGGAGCCGGGGCCGGACGACGGACCGGACGCGCCCGCCGGGGGCCCTGAGGCCATCAAGGCATCCAAGACCTCACAGACTCCCGAGGCCCCCGAGGGGAAGGTGATCGCCGGTGCCTAGGATTGAGCTCGGAAGTTGGATCCGGTCCGGTATCAACTTCCTTCGCGACAACTTCGAGTGGCTTTTCGACTTCATCGCCAAGGTCGTCCAGGGGATGTACGACGGCGTGCACGATGTGCTCGCCGCCCCCAACGCCCTGCTCCTCGCGGGCATCCTCGCGGTGCTCGCCTGGTGGCTGCGCGGCCTGGTGCCCGCCGTCCTCGCCTTCGCCGGCTTCGCGCTCATCGACTCGATCCAGCAGTGGGACGAGGCGATGGAGACGCTGTCGCTGGTGCTGGTCGCCGGTGTGATCACGATCGTGCTGGCCGTACCGCTGGGCATCTGGGCTTCGCGCAACCGCGCCGTGAGCGCCGTGCTCCGCCCGGTGCTGGACTTCATGCAGACGATGCCCGCCTTCGTCTACCTCATCCCCGGCATCTTCTTCTTCGGCGTCGGCGTGGTCCCAGGCGTCATCGCGACCATCGTCTTCTCCATGCCGCCGGGCGTACGGATGACCGAGCTGGGCATCCGCCAGGTCGACGCGGAGCTTGTCGAGGCCGCCGACGCCTTCGGCACCACCCCGCGCCGCACCCTGCTCCAAGTCCAGCTGCCGCTCGCCCTGCCCACGATCATGGCGGGCGTCAACCAGGCCATCATGCTCGCGCTGTCGATGGTCGTCATCGCGGGCATGGTCGGCGGTGGCGGCCTCGGCTCCTCCGTCTTCGAAGCGATCAGCTCGGTCGACGTGGCCCTCGGTTTCGAGGGCGGCATCGCGGTGGTCATCCTCGCCATGTACCTGGACCGGATGACCGGCGCCCTCAACCAGCGCGTCTCGCCGCTCGGCCGACGGGCCCTGGCCAAGCAGGCCGCGAGCGCCGTGGGCGGCCTGAAGGTGCTCCAGTGGCGCCCCGCGACCTCGGTCGCGATGGTCGGCGTCGTCGTCCTCGCGCTCGTCGCGGGCGGCCTGAACATCTTCGGCGACGACGACAGCGGCCAGAAGGTCACCGCTGACATCGGCAAGGGCCGCACGGTCAAGCTCGGCTACATCAACTGGGACGAGGGCGTCGCCTCCACCTACCTGTGGAAGGAAATCCTGGAGCAGCGCGGTTTCAAGCCGCAGCTTCAGACGTATGACATCGGCACGCTGTTCACCGGCATGGCGGCCGGTGACGTGGACATGCAGACCGACGCCTGGCTGCCCGCCACCCATGCCTCGTACTGGAAGCAGTACAAGGACCAGCTGGAGGACCTCGGCACCTGGTACGACAAGACCTCGCTGGAGGTCGCGGTGCCCTCGTACGTCAAGGACGTGAAGTCCCTGGACGACCTCAAGGGCAAGGCCGACAAGTTCAAGGGCAAGATCATCGGCATTGAGCCGGGCGCCGGCGAGATGAAGATCATGAAGGACGAGGTCCTCCCGGGCTACGACCTGAACGGCGAGTACACGCTGGTCAAGGCCTCCACCAACGCCATGCTCTCCCAGCTGGATCGCTCCTACGCCAAGAAGGAGCCGGTCGCCGTCACCCTGTGGTCCCCGCACTGGGCGTACAGCAAGTACAAGCTCACCAAGCTCGCGGACCCCAAGGGAGCCTTCGGCAAGGGCGACGGCATCCACGCCATCGGGCGCAAGGGCTTCTCCCAGAAGCAGCCGGAGATCGCCAAGTGGATGAAGGACTTCAAGCTCACCGAGAAGCAGCTCACCAGCCTCGAAGCGGCCATCCGGGACGCGGGCAAGGGCAAGCAGCAGGACGGCGTGCGCGCCTGGCTGAAGAAGAACCCCGGTGTGGTCGACAAGCTCGCCCCGGTGGGCGGCGCCGGCACCGCCACCCAGGGCAAGCAGGCCGGGGCCGCGCCCCGGATCGGCTACTTCCCCTGGGACGAGGACGTCGCCACCACCTATCTGTGGAAGAACGTCCTGGAGAAGCGCGGCTACAAGCCGTCGATCAAGCAGTACGACGTGGGCTCCATGTTCACCGGGATGAGCGCCGGGCAGATCGACGTCGAATTCGACGGCTGGCTACCGGTCGCCCAGAAGCAGTACTGGGACCGCTACAAGAAGAACCTCGTCGATATCGGGCCGTGGTACGACAAGACCTCGCTCGAGATCGCGGTGCCCTCGTACGTCAAGGACGTGAAGTCCCTGGCGGATCTCAAGGGCAAGGCCGACAGGTTCAAGGGCAAGATCATCGGCATTGAGCCGGGCACCGGCGAGATGCAGCTGCTCAAGAGCAAGGTCCTCAAGGAGTACGACCTGGACAAGGAGTACGAGGTCACCAACAACGCCTCCCCGGCCATGCTCGCCCAGCTCGAGCGCTCGTACGCCAAGAAGGAGCCCGTCGCCGTCGTGCTGTGGACCCCGCACTGGGCGTACAGCAAGTACCAGCTCACCAAGCTGGCCGACCCGAAGAAGGCGTTCGGGGCCAACAACGAGATCCGCTCGCTGGGCCACAAGTCCTTCCCGAAGAAATACTCCGAGTTCTACGGGTGGCTGAAGAACTGGCACATGACCGAGCAGGAACTGGCCAGCCTGGAGCAGGCCGTTCAGGACGCCGGCAAGGGCAATGTCGAGAAGGGCGTCCAGAAGTGGATCGACGCCCACCCCGGCATCGTCGACAAGATGGCCCCGGTGAGCTGACGGCCCACCGGAACCAACCGGAACCAGCCTGAATCACCAGTGACCGCCGCCGCGGCCCGGAGCAAGCGCTCCGGCCC
>NZ_JBSFMM010000376.1:0-6318 GCF_053599555.1 Streptomyces sp. NPDC000941 | reverse complement strand
GCCCACATCAGGGCAGACAGAAGCACCCCCGGCGCCCGCCACGGCATTTACCACGCCCCCGGCGCGCACCGAAGGTGCGCTGAATCGCTGACCTGCGGAAAGCCCATCAAGATCATTACGTGGTCATTACGTGATCACTGTCATGGGGCTGCCTTCGGCGGCATTCGGCCGCACACGCGCGAAGACCCCGCACTCAGCGTCTGCGCTGATGGCGGGGTCTGCTGGCACCTACTTCGAGGTGCCCCCGGCAGGATTCGAACCTGCGCACACGGCTCCGGAGGCCGTTGCTCTATCCCCTGAGCTACGGGGGCGGTGTCGCTGTTGTTTGTGGCGACGGGTAGAACCCTACCAGCTTGCTCGGGGTGGTCATGAACGCTTTTCGGGGGTGGCCGGCGGGTGGCCGATCGGGGTGAGCGGAGGGGGTATACCGCATTGGGAGGCTTGGCGGTGGGGTCTTGAGGAAAGGTCCCCCGCACGTGGCGGAAGTGGGCAAAACCCGGACGCAGCGCTGGGTGCGCGCCTACCCTTCGAGATGTGCCTGGGTTGTCCGGCCGGGTCCTTGTCGTCGACGACAACAAGGTCATCCGGCAGCTGATCAGGGTCAACCTCGAGCTTGAGGGCTTCGAGGTCGTGACCGCGGCCGATGGTGCCGAGTGCCTGGAGATCGTTCACCAGGTGCGGCCCGATGTGATCACTCTCGATGTCGTGATGCCCAGACTGGATGGGCTTCATACGGCGTCCCGGTTACGTGCCGATGCGCGCACGTGTCATGTGCCCGTCGCGATCATCAGCGCGTGTACGCAGTACGAAGTGGACAGCGGCAGGGCCGCGGGGGTGGATGCGTTCCTTGCGAAACCCTTTGAGCCTGCCGCGCTGGTAAAGCTGGTGCGTCGGTTGATGACGCCAGGCGCCGCCGCTGCGGCGCCTGGGGATGCGGAGCCTGTTGTGGGGCCTACCGGCTGAGTCCGTGGGCCTGGCGGTGGGGGCCGGGGCGGGCTGTCCCCTGTCTCGGTTCCCGCTGTCCAGGTTCCTCCTGTCTGGGTTCCTGCCGTCCCGGTTCCCGTGCCCGGTTGTCGGGTCGGGTCCTGCTCTGTGCGCTTGCGCCCGTCAGGACGCCTTCCCGCTGGCCTGCTCGCCGTCCGAGGGGCGAAACCCATTCGCGGGGACGCCCCCCTCCTCCCATACGCTTGTGCCGTGACACCCGCCCAGCTCTCCCGCACCGTGCTGCAGACCGTGCGCCGTGCCGTCGAGGCCGACGAGCTGCGGGTGGCTGTGCTGCCGGAGCGGGTGAAGGTGCAGGCTCCGCCTCGGGCGGGGTGTGGGGATTATGCGACTAATGTGGCGCTTCAGCTTGCCCGGGGTGTCGATGGCGGGGGGCCTGCGGTCGCCTTGCGGGTGGCCGAGGTGTTGCTGCGGCGGCTGGTGGTTACGCCTGGGATCGCCGGGGTGGAGATCGCCGGGCCCGGGTTTTTGAACATCACCGTCGATCCCGGCGGGCATGCCGCGCTCGTACGCAACGTGCTGGAGTGCGGCGAGGACTACGGGCGCTCGGATGCTCTGGCCGGGACCTTGGTGCGGCTCGCGCCTGCGCGGGAGGTGCGTGGGGTGTTGGTCGGGGCCGTCGTGGGGCGGCTTGTGGGTGTTTGTGGGGGGGAGTGCGAGGTCGCCGGCGGGGGTGAGGTGCTTGCCGTGCGGCCCGCCGGGGTCGGTGCTGAGGAGCTGCTGGGGCGGCTTGGGCCTGATGCCGCTCGTTGGGTGCTGCTCCGGGCCGCCGCGCACGATCTGCCCGATCTCGATCCCGGTCGGCTCCTCGCCCAGCGCGAGAGCAATCCGCTGTTCCGCGTGCGGTACGCCCATGCCCGGGTTCGCGGCCTCCTCAGGAATGCGGTTGATCTTGGGGTTGGTTCCGGCGTCGACAGCGCTTACGACCACC
The DNA here is from genome assembly GCF_053599555.1 of Streptomyces sp. NPDC000941. Taxonomy (NCBI): domain Bacteria; kingdom Bacillati; phylum Actinomycetota; class Actinomycetes; order Kitasatosporales; family Streptomycetaceae; genus Streptomyces; species Streptomyces sp. NPDC000941. The sequence goes on along the minus strand of NZ_JBSFMM010000376.1, from coordinate 4,385 downwards.
CCACCGCCCTCGCCCTCCTCGCCCTCCTCGGCGACTACCCCCGCCTCCTCGAATCCGCCGCCCGCCACCGCGCCCCCGACCGGCTCGCCCGGCACCTCGAGGCCACCGCCGACGCCTTCTTCCGCTTCCACGACGCGTGCCCGCCCCTGCCGCGCGGCGAGCAGAAACCCTTGGCCGCCCACCGTTCCCGGCTGGCCCTTGCCGAGGCTGCCGGGACGGTGCTTGCCGGTGGCCTGCACCTGCTCGGCATCAGCGCACCGGAACATCTGTGAGACACCTGAGAGAGACACCATGAGCCGTTCCGCACACCCCGCCGGGCCCCGCTACGCCGATGTGCTGCCCGAGGGGCACTACACCGCACCGCCCACCGACCTCAACGCCCTGGACGCGCGCGTATGGGCCCGTACGGTCGGGCGTGACGCCGACGGGGTGGTCACCGTCGGCGGGGTGGACGTCAAGACGCTGGCCGAGGAGTTCGGGACGCCCGGGTACTTCCTCGACGAGAACGACTTCCGGGCCCGCTGCCGGGCCTGGCGGGAGGCGTTCGGGGAGGACGCCGATGTGTTCTACGCCGGGAAGGCCTTCCTCTGCCGCGCCGTCGTGCGCTGGCTCAACGAGGAGGGGCTGAACCTCGACGTCTGCTCCGCCGGGGAGCTGGCGACCGCGCTGGGCGCCGGGATGCCGGCCGAGCGCATCGCGCTGCACGGGAACAACAAGAGCGAGGCGGAGATCCGTCGGGCCGTCGAGGCCGGGGTGGGGCGGATCGTGCTCGACTCGTTCCAGGAGATCGTGCGGGTCGCGCATATCGCCGAGCGGCTGGGCAAGCGGCAGCGGGTGCAGATCCGGGTCACGGTCGGGGTTGAGGCGCACACCCATGAGTTCATCGCTACCGCCCACGAGGACCAGAAGTTCGGCATTCCGCTGGCCGGCGGGCTGGCCGCGGAGGCCGTGCGGCGGGCGCTCAAGCTCGACGGTCTTGAGCTGATCGGCGTCCACTCGCACATCGGGTCGCAGATCTTCGACACCTCCGGTTTCGAGGTGGCCGCCCACCGGGTGGTGGGGCTGCTCAAGGAGATCCGGGACGAGCACGGCATCGAGCTGCCCGAGATCGACCTCGGCGGCGGCCTCGGCATCGCGTACACCTCCGAGGACGACCCCAGCGAGCCGCATCAGATCGCCAAGGCGCTGCGCGACATCGTCCACCGGGAGTGCGAGTCGGCCGGGCTCGCGGTGCCGCGGCTGTCGGTCGAGCCGGGGCGGGCGATCGCCGGGCCGACTACGTTCACGCTGTACGAGGTGGGGACGGTCAAGGAGCTGCCGGCGCTGCGTACCTACGTCAGTGTCGATGGCGGGATGTCCGACAACATCCGTACCGCGCTGTACGACGCCGAGTACTCGGTGGCACTGGTCTCGCGTACCTCCACCGCCGAGCCGATGCTCTCCCGCGTCGTCGGCAAGCACTGCGAGTCCGGCGACATCGTCGTACGGGACGCCTTCCTGCCCGCCGACGTGGCGCCCGGGGATCTGATCGCGGTCCCGGCCACCGGTGCGTACTGCCGTTCCATGGCGAGCAACTACAACCACGCGCTCCGTCCGCCCGTCGTCGCCGTCAAGGACGGGCAGGCGCGCGAGATCCTCCGGCGTGAGACTGAGGAAGATCTTCTGCGGCTTGATGTCGGTTAGGCGAGCTAGCGGCTAGCTCGGCTAGCGAGAAACGAATCTCGGATACTGGACCGGGGATAGAAAGTCCCGTCCAGTGAGTGAGACTGGTGCACTACTTAGATGGATGAGAAGCGAGGTCGGATGATGCGTACGCGTCCGCTGAAAGTGGCGCTGCTGGGCTGTGGAGTGGTCGGCTCAGAGGTGGCGCGCATCATGACGACGCACGCGGCGGACCTCACGGCGCGCATCGGCGCCCCGGTCGAACTGGCCGGGATCGCCGTGCGCCGCCCCAACCGGGTGCGCGAGGGGATTCCGGCCGAGCTGGTCACCACCGACGCGACCGCCCTGGTCAAACGCGGCGACATTGATGTTGTTGTTGAGGTCATCGGCGGTATCGAACCCGCCCGTACCCTCATCACCACCGCCTTCGAGCACGGCGCCAGCGTGGTGTCGGCGAACAAGGCGCTGGTCGCGCAGGACGGCGCGGCCCTGCACGCGGCCGCGCTCGAGCGCGGCGTCGACCTGTACTACGAGGCCGCCGTCGCGGGCGCGATTCCGCTGGTGCGGCCGCTGCGCGAATCCCTGGCCGGTGACAAGGTCAACCGGGTGCTCGGCATCGTCAACGGCACCACCAACTTCATCCTCGACCGGATGGATACCAACGGCGCCGGCTACAGCGAGGCTCTGGACGAGGCCACCGCCCTCGGTTACGCCGAGGCCGACCCGACCGCCGACGTGGAGGGCTTCGACGCCGCCGCGAAGGCCGCCATCCTGGCCGGGATCGCCTTCCACACCCGCGTCACCCTCGACGATGTGCACCGCGAGGGCATCACCGAGGTCACCGCCTCCGATATCGCCTCCGCCAAGCGCATGGGCTGTACGGTCAAGCTGCTGGCCATCTGCGAGCGCGCCGAGGACGGGCAGTCGGTCACCGCCCGGGTGCACCCGGCGATGATTCCGCTGAGCCATCCGCTCGCCTCCGTCCGCGAGGCGTACAACGCGGTCTTCGTCGAGGCCGAGGCGGCCGGCCGGCTGATGTTCTACGGGCCTGGGGCCGGCGGTTCGCCGACCGCCTCGGCGGTCCTCGGCGACCTGGTCGCCGCCTGCCGTAACCGGCTCGGCCAGACCACCGGACCGGGCGAGTCCGCGTACACCCGGCTGCCCGTGAGCCCCATGGGAGATGTGATCACGCGCTATCACATCAGTCTGGACGTCGCCGATAAACCGGGAGTTCTTGCCCAGGTCGCCACGGTCTTCTCCGAGCATGGCGTATCCATCGATACGGTCCGCCAGCAGGGGAAGGACGGCGAGGCGTCCCTCGTCGTGGTCACCCACCAGGCGAGCGACGCGGCCCTGACGGCCACCGTCGAGGCGCTGCGCAGGCTGGACACCGTCCGTGATGTCGCCAGCATCATGCGGGTCGAGGGCGAGTAGAGGGTGAGTAGGGGAGTAAAGGAAGATCATGAACACAATCGCTGACGCCGGGCCCGCGATGTCCGGCACCCGCCGCTGGCAGGGCTGGCGGGGCATCATCGAGGAGTACCGCGACCGGTTGCCGGTCAGCGAGACGACCCCCGTCGTCACCCTGCGCGAGGGCGGCACCCCGCTGGTCCCCGCCCAGGTGCTCTCCGAGCGCACCGGCTGCGAGGTGCACCTCAAGGTCGAGGGCGCCAACCCCACCGGGTCCTTCAAGGACCGCGGTATGACCATGGCCATCAGCATGGCCAAGGAGGCCGGCGCCCAGGCCGTCATCTGCGCCTCCACCGGCAACACCTCGGCCTCCGCGGCCGCCTACGCGGTACGGGCCGGAATGGTCTGCGCCGTCCTCGTCCCGCAGGGCAAGATCGCGCTGGGCAAGATGGGCCAGGCCCTGGTCCACGGCTCCAAGATCCTCCAGGTCGACGGCAACTTCGACGACTGCCTGGAGCTGGCCCGCGGGCTGTCCGAGAAGTACCCGGTGGCGCTGGTCAATTCGGTCAACCCGGCCCGTATCGAAGGGCAGAAGACCGCGTCCTTCGAGATCGTCGACATGCTCGGCGACGCGCCCGACATCCATGTGCTGCCGGTCGGCAACGCGGGCAACATCACGGCCTACTGGAAGGGCTACAAGGAGTACGCGACGGACGGCCCGCTCGGCGCGCCCGCCTCCCGTACGCCCCGGATGTGGGGGTTCCAGGCCTCCGGCTCGGCGCCCATCGTGCGCGGTGAGCCGGTCAGGAACCCGAGCACCATCGCCACCGCGATCCGCATCGGCAACCCCGCCTCCTGGGCCTTCGCCGAGCAGGCGCGCGACGAGTCCGGCGGCCTCATCGACGAGGTGACCGACCGTCAAATCCTCGCCGCCTACCGGCTGCTCGCCTCCCAGGAGGGCGTTTTCGTCGAGCCGGCCTCCGCGGCGAGCGTCGCGGGTCTGCTCAAGGCCGCCGAGCAGGGTCTGGTCGACCCCGGTCAGCGCATCGTGTGCACGGTGACCGGAAACGGCCTCAAGGACCCGGACTGGGCGGTGGCGGGCGCGCCGCAGCCGGTCACGGTGCCGGTGGACGCGGACACGGCTGCCGAGCGGCTCGGGCTGGCTTGATTTTCGGGCCCATTGGCCCTCGTTCACGCGGCGCCGGGCGGCGCCCGGGGTCGGTCCGTACCCGCTCGCTCTCGGCGGTGGCGGACGCGCGCGTCTCCTCGGCGCCGGTCTTCGCCTTGGCCAGTACGTCCTCGGCGGTGCCGGC
>NZ_JBSFMM010000375.1:0-6360 GCF_053599555.1 Streptomyces sp. NPDC000941 | reverse complement strand
ACGCCCGGATCAACCGTGGCGGGATGACGCCGCTGGCAACCGAGGAGGCCCTTGCCCTCTTCGACGCGTCGTCGGCGGCCGGGGAGCCGTTCCTCGTCCCGGCCCGGTTCGAGCTCGGCGCGCTGCGCTCGCGGGCGACCGCCGCCGGGGTGCCGGCGCTGCTGCGTGGGCTCGTCCCGGCCTCCGCCCGTCCCGGCGGCGCGGCTGACCGGGGCGAGGGCGGGGAGGACGGGGCGAACGTGGGTGTGTCGCTCCGCGAGCGGCTGGCCCGCTGCGGTGGCAAGGAGCAGCAGGGCATCCTCACTCGTCTCGTACGGTCCCACGCCGCCGCGGTGATCGGCCATGCGGGGATCGAGGAGGTGGCGGAGCGGCGTGCCTTCCGGGAGCTGGGCTTCGACTCGCTGACCGCCGTCGAGCTGCGCAACCGGCTCACCACCGCCACCGGCCTCAGGCTGCCCGCGACGGTCGCGTTCGACTTTCCGAACCCGACCGCGCTCGCGGAGCATGTGCGTGCCCTGCTGCTGCCGGCGAACGGGAACGGCACCGCGGCGGACGGGACCTCGGCCTCGGATCCCGGGGAGGAGGAGTTGCGGGCCGCCGTGGCGTCCATTCCGCTCGGCAGGCTCCGGGAGGCCGGTCTGCTGTCTGTGCTGCTGGACCTCGCCGAGGCCCCGGGCGGCCTCGGAGGCGGCCTCGGGAGCGTCGGGGCCGCTGCCGTCCCCGCTGCCCGTTCCGCGGAGGGCCCCGACTCGATCGACGAGATGGACATCGACAGCCTCATCGGCCTGGCGCACGGCGACCAGCCCGGCTCGGACTCGTAGTAAGGAGCGATACATGACCGATCTCGTCGACGAAGACCGGCCGGAGGCCGTCGGCCGGGCCGATACCGTGCGCGGCCTGCGAGTGTTCACCCTTCCCGTGACACTGTGGGCGTGTGTCGGCGCCCTGGTGCTGGGGCTTCAGGTGTACGTGTTCGCCTCCTGGCTCGCCGACAGCGGATACCGCATCGAGAAGGCGCCTCCGGCCAGGGGCGGTGGGGACTCGGAGCGGATCGCCGATGTGCTGATCCCGCTGCTGTCCGTGGTGGGAGCGGTGGTCCTCGCGGTGCATCTGTACCGGAAGTGTCGGGCCAGGAGGCGGCTGACGTTCGACGCGTTGCTCTTCATCGGGCTGCTGTCGGCCAGTTGGCAGAGCCCCCTGATGAACTGGATCAATCCGGTGCTCGCGTCGAACGTCAATGTGTTCGGTTCGGTGGCCTCGTGGGGGCCGTATGTGCCCGGTTGGCAGGGGGCGGGGGCCCACCAGGAGGCCGAGCTGCCGCTGGCGACCCTGAGCATCTGTATGACGGCCCTGATGGTCGCCGTGGCCTGCGGCAAAGGCATGGGTCTGGCCGCCGCCCGGTGGCCACGGCTGGGGCCGGTGCGGCTGATCGCGCTCGGCTTCCTGCTCGTCGTGCTCCTCGACATCGCCGAGCCGCTGGTGTCCTTCGCGGGCGTTTCCGTGTGGACGCGGGCGGTGCCCGAGCTGACCATCTGGAGCGGGCACTGGTATCAGTTCCCGCTGTATCAGATGGTGGCCTCGGCGCTTTTCGGCGCCTCCCTGGGGGCCGCGCGCCACTTTCGCAACCGGCGCGGCGAAACCTGTCTGGAATCCGGGGCGGCCCTCCTATCGGAGGGCCCGAGGCCATGGGTCCGGCTGCTGGCGGTAGTGGGCGGGGCCAATGTCAGCATCGCCCTCTACACCGGCGCACACATCCTGTTCTCGCTGATGGACGGCGCTCCCCCGGACCAACTGCCCGAATTCTTCCGTCCGACGGCCGGCTACTGAGACCGCCGGCCCCGCCCGCGTACCCGACATACCCGGTGTGTCACCGGCTCACCTGAGGCGCCACATGCGGTGAGCGCTCCGCCTCGTCCTTGTTCCGGCTCCTGGGCTCCACGACCATACGCAGTGGCCGGGGGACCACATGGGTGGCCAGGTGGCTCGGTCGGACACTGCGCCCATCCGCCGGGCGCAGCCGCCACCGGGAGGCGATGACGGCGACGGCCACCGCGGTCTCGGTCTCGGTGAACGCGTCTCCGATGCACTTGTAGACACCTCCCGAGAAGGGGACCCAGGCACCCTTCTTGACCCGCGTGGCGTTCTGCTGGGGGTCCCAGCGGTCGGGGTCGAACCGCTCGGGGTCCGGGTACCAGCGGGGGTCGTTCTGGAGGGCGTAGGCGCTGTACATGACCTCCGCGTCGGCGGGGATCTCGTGGCCGCCGAGGCGCACCGACTCCCGTGTGCGCCGGGCACCGACCCATCCCGGGTACTTGCGCAGGGCCTCTTTGACGAGTCGCTGGGTGAAGACCAGCCGGGTGAGGTCCTGGGAGCTGGGTGGCCGGCCGTCGAGGACCGTGTCGAGCTCTTCGTGCAGCCGTCGTTCGAGGTCGGGGTTCTGGCCGAGCTCGTAGAAGATCCACGACGCGATGGCGGCGGGCCCGCCGATTCCCGTGATGGCCAGGCCCATGACCTCGTCGCGGATCTCCTCGTCGGTCAGGCCGGCGCCGGTGGCGTCCGTCGTCCGCAGGAGCGTCGAGAGCATATCGCCGTGGTCCTGCCCTTCGGCGCGGTAGGCGGCGATGGTCTCCTCGATCACGGTGCGCGCCGGGGGCAGTTGCCGGTTGCCGGAGGTCGGCAGCCGTCGGTAGATCCCGGGCAGGATCGCGCTCATCCTGGCCACGGTCAGGATGGCGTTGCCTGTTTTACGCAGTTCCGCCTCGGCGTGTGCGGCACGTTCGGAGACGAACAACGACTTGGCGATCATGGCTGTGGCCAGCTCGGTCATGACAGGGACCACATCCACCACGTCCTGCGCGGACCAGGAGTCGGCCGTCTCCGTGGCGGCCGAGCACATGGCGGACACGTAGCTGCCGAGCCGCTGTCGGTGGAAGCAGGGCTGCATCATGCGGCGCTGGCGCCGGTGGGGCTCACCGGTCGTCGCGACGAGGATCGGTCCGATGAAGGCCAGCGCCTTGGCGTGTCCGGCGCCTCGTGTGTAGGCGTGCGCGTCGGTCACCAGCAGCGTCCGTACCAGGTCCGGGTGGGTGGCCACGTAGACGGGCTTGCGACCGAGCCGGATTCTGACCAGGTCTCCGTGGTCGGCCAGGGAGGACAGGAAGTCGAGCGGCTGTCGGGCCAGTTGGGGCAGGTGGCCCAGCACCGGCCACGAGCCCGGCACATCGGGGACTTGGAGAGGGGCAGGCATCGCTGAACTCCTATCAGGCGTCGGCCGCTACCGGAGAAAATGAGGATATGAAGCCACCAACACCCCCAAGAAGCCCCTATCCACCCCAGCCTGAGGTCTCCCGCAGCCACTGATCGACGTGGCGGGCGGTCGCCCCCGCGTGCTCCTCCAGCATGGTGAAGTGGTCCCCGGCCACGTCCATGACCGTATGCGGCACCCCCCAGACCGGCGGCGACTGTTCCCCGTCCCGGCCTCGGATGAAGAGCGCCGGGGTGTCGATCTGCGGCGGTGTCCAGCCCGAGAAGATACGGAAGTAGCCGCCCATCGCGGTGAGCCGGGTGTAGTCCACTTCGACGAATTCGGTGACCCGGTCGAAGATCTCGCTGGTCAGCGCGGAGGCTACGGGTGCGATCCCCTCGTCGGGCAGATAGGCGTCCATGGCCACGACCGCCTCGGGGCGGACCCCCAGGCCCTCCAGGTGGCTGGTCACGCTGTAGGTGAGCCAGCCGCCCGCGGAATGCCCGGCGAGAGCGAAGGGCGCACTGTCGGTGAAGCGCAGAACGGCTTCGGCGAACAGGTGGGTCACGGCCTCGACATCTCCCGGCAGGAGCTCGCCCACGAGGAAGCCCGGTGCGGGCGCGTACCAGACGTCGCGCAGCCCCTGGAGCGCGGAGGCGAAGCGCGAGTACTGGTACGCGCTGGAGATCGCGGCCACGGTGGGGAGGCAGATCAGCACGGGCGGGGTGGGATCGGCTGCCTCGCCTCCCGACGTGACGTCCTCTGCCGTGGCTTGGGCGAGCCGTACGAACTTCGGTGCCACCTCGCCCGAGCCGACGCCGAAGGAGGGCCGGAAGACCGAGGCGGCTGATAGCAGTTGCATGGCTTCGTGGATGCGTCCGGTGTCGTGTCCGACCCAGAAAAGGGACTCGACGGTGTCGGCCGAGGGTCCTTCGCGATGGGTTGGGCCTTCTACGCGGCGCGCCGTCGGCCGTGGCCCGGCCGCGTCGGCCTCGATGTCCAGTCGTTCCCCCATGTGGCAGGCCAGTGCGCCGGGGCTGGGATGGTCGAAGACCAAGGTGGTGGCGAGACGCAGGCCGGTGACGGCGCTGAGCCGGTTGCGCAGCTCCACCGCGGTGAGGGAGTCGAAGCCAAGTTCACGGAACTCCTCCCCGGCGTCGATGGTTTCGGCGGCGTCGTGGCCCAGGACGGCGGCGGCGTGGGTGCGTACCAGCTCCAGGAGGGCGTCGGTGCGCTCGGTGGTGCCGGGCAGTGCGGCGAGCCGTTCGCGCAGTGCGGCGGGTGTCTCGCCGCCCGTGGTGGCGGTGGCGTCGGTGGCCGAGGTGGCGGTGGCCGCTCGGCGGGCGGGCGCCCGGACCAGTCCGCGCAGAATGGCCGGCAGCCCGCCTGCCGCGGCCTGTGCGCGCAGGGCCCGGAAGTCCAGCGGAGTGGCCAGCAGCACGGCCTCGTCGACCGTGCCGGCGGCGTCCAGGAGGGCGAGCCCCTGTTCGTCCGTCAGCGGCGCCAGGCCGCCCCGGGCCATACGGGCGCGGTCGGTGGCCCCGAGGCGCCCGGTCATACCGCTGTCCCGGGCCCACATCCCCCAGGCCAGGGATTGGCCCGGCAGGCCCAGGGCGCGCCGGTGGCGCATCAGGGCGTCGAGGAAGGCGTTGGCGGCCGTGTAGTTGCCCTGGCCGGGACTACCGAAGCTGGCCGCCGCCGAGGAGAAGACCACGAAGGAGTCGAGTCCGGCGTCGTGGGTCAGCTCGTGCAGATGCAGCGCGCCGATCGCCTTCGGCCCCAGTACGGCGTCCATGCGCTCGGCCGTCAGCGAGGTCAGGATCCCGTCGTCGACCACGCCCGCCAGGTGGATCACGGCGCGGAGCGGATGCCGGGCGGGAACGCCGCTCAGCAGCTCGGCGACGGCATGACGGTCCGCCATATCGCAGGCCCGGACGGCGGCATCGGCGCCCAGGCGGGTCAGCTCGGCCAGCAGATCGGGGACACCGTCCGCCTCCGGTCCACGGCGGCCGGTCAGCAGCAGGTGACGTACGCCATGTGCGGTCACGAGATGCCGGGCGACCAGGCGACCCAGGACACCTGTGCCGCCGGTGATCAGTACGGTGCCATCGGGATCCCAGGCCCGCGGGGCGACGGCCTCCACCGGGGTCCGCGCGTCGTCGTGGTCCGTACGGTCCGCGTGGTCCGCGGGAGGTGCGGCGACGGCGACGCGGCCCACGCGAGGCAGGTGGACGGTACCGTCCCGGAGCGCGAACTGCGGCTCGTCGCCCAGCAGGGCCTCCGGCAGGGCCCGCTGGGAGTCGGGCCGCCCGTCGGTGTCCGCCAGTACGAATCGGTCGGGGTGCTCGCTCTGCGCCGAGCGGACCAGCCCCCACACAGGGGCGTACGTCAGGTCCGACACCCCGTCCGCCGCTGTCACGGCGATGGCGCCGTGCGTGACGAGGGCCAGTCGACAGTCCACGAAGCGTTCGTCGTCGAGCCAGCTCAGCAGCAACTCCAGCGTGCCGTTGACCGCCTGGCGCAGCGCTTCTGGGGTGGCGGTGATCGAGGTCGTGGTGGCGGTCCGGGGGATGGGGCCGAGGTGGTCACCGGGCGGGTCCTGGCGACCGGGCTCCTGCGCCCGGCCGGAGAACACCACCATGTCCGGGGACAGATCGCCCCGGGAGACGGCCTCGCCCAGCGCGGCCAGGTGGGGATACGTCCGCCACTCCGCCCCGGCCTCGCCCAGCGCCCCCGCCAGGCCCGGCACCTCGGGTCCGACGAGGGCCCATCGGCGCCGGCTGGCCGGGGCGGTGGGGGCAGCGGACCGAGGTGTCCACTCGAGGCGGAACAGCGCTTCGTGGTACGCGGTCCCCGCCGCCCGCAATCGCTCGGCGGTGACCGGCCGGAAGGCCAGGGACCGCGCCTGGACCACCAGCCGCCCCGAACCGTCCGTGGCCCGCAGTGCGATGGTGTCCTGCGCCACCGGTGTCAACCGGACCCGCAGCGCCGAGGCGCCGGCGAGGCCGACCGTCACCCCGCCCCAGGAGAAGGGCAGTCGGCCGAGCTCTTGGGCGCCCGGTCCGGGCGCGGTGTCCAGGCCGAGCGCGACCGGGTGCAGCGCCGCGTCGAGCAGC
>NZ_JBSFMM010000374.1:0-6363 GCF_053599555.1 Streptomyces sp. NPDC000941 | reverse complement strand
GGGCTGGACTGAGGAGCCGCGCAGCGACGAAGGAGCGAGCAGTGACGAGGGAAGCCCGCGCGTGGAAGCGCGCCAAGACTGAGCGGGAGGGAGGGGTATGAGTACCTTGTCGAAACCGACGGCCGTGGTGACCGGCGGCGCCTCCGGTATCGGCCGGGCGATCGCCCGCCGGCTGGCGGCCGACGGCCTGAAGGTCGCCGTGCTCGACCTCTCCCCCGCCCAGGAGGGGTACGGGCTGACGGTGGACGTCACCGACCGCGCTCAGGTCGACAAGGCGATGGACTCGGTACGCGAACGCCTCGGGCCGATCCAGGTGCTGGTCAACGCGGCCGGCAAGGACGGCTTCACCCGCTTCGGCAAGCTCTCCTTCGAGGACTGGCAGCGGGTCGTCGACATCAACCTCAACGGGGTCTTCCACTGCGTGCAGTCGGCGCTGCCGGACATGTGGGACGCCCGCTGGGGCCGGATCGTCAACATCTCCTCCTCCAGCACCCACGCCGGCCAGCCCTTCATGGCGCACTACGTCGCCGCCAAGTCCGCGGTGAACGGGCTGACCAAGTCCCTCGCGCTGGAACTCGGCCCCCGGGGCATCACGGTGAACGCCATCCCGCCCGGCTTCATCGACACCCCCATGCTGCGCACCGCCGAGCGGAACCAGCAGCTCGGCGGCACCATCGAGGACCACATCGCGCGCACACCGGTACGCCGGGTCGGCCGCCCCGAGGACATCGCCGCGACCTGCTCGTTCCTGGTCTCGGAGGAGGCCGGATACCTCACCGGACAGATCATCGGCGTGAACGGAGGCCGCAACACATGACGAGGCTGCCCCCGATCCCGTACGAGAAGTGGGACGCCGAAGTGCTGCGGCCGCTGACGGGCGGGCGCACCATACCGCCGTCCAACGCCCTCGGCCTGCTCCTGAACCACCCGCGCCTGGCCAAGGCGTTCCTGACCTTCAGCACGCAACTGGTGTACCGCGGCACACTGCCGGCGAAGCTGCGCGAGCTGACGATCCTCCGGGTCGCCTGGCGGCACCGCTGCCGCTACGAGTGGGTGCACCATGTGCTGACGGCCCGTGCGGCCGGAGTCACCGAGAAGGAGCTGGCGGAGGTACGCCAGGGCACCGGCACCCTGGTGAACCGGGCCGTGGACGAGCTCGAGGACACCTCCTCGCTCTCCGATGAGCTCTACGCGGAGCTGGCGAAGGAGCTGGACGAGCGGCAGCTGATGGACTTCGTGTTCACCGTCGGCGCGTACGGGATGCAGGCCATGGCGTACAACACCTTCGGGGTGGAACCCGATCCGGGGATGGACTGCCAGGGGATGGACTGAAACAACGACCGGCAGAGGGGTTGGGTTGGGCATGCAGCGTCCCGCACAGCGCGACAGGCCGCTTCGCGTCGTTCAGTGGGCCACGGGAACCATCGGCACGCGCTCGCTGCGCGCCGTTCTGGACCATCCGCACATGGTGCTGGCGGGTGTCCGCGTCCATGATCCGGACAAGGCCGGGCGCGATGCCGGCGAGCTGTGCGGGACGGGCCCGACGGGCATCACCACCACCCGCGGCCTCGACGACATCCTCGGCCTGGCCGCCGACTGCGTGCTCTACATGCCGCGGGCGACCGATCTCGACGAGCTGTGCGCCCTGCTCGCGTCCGGCGCGAACGTCGTGACCACGGCTGGTGAGTTCCACCACCCGGCCGGGATGGATCCCGCCGTCCGGAGGAGGGTCGAGGACGCCTGCGCGCGGGGCGGTACCTCGATCCACGCCACCGGCAGCAGCCCGGGGTTCATCACCGAGGCCGTACCGCTCGTCCTGGCCTCCGTGCAACGGCGGCTGGAGACCCTGACCATCCACGAGTACGCCGATCTGTCCCGGCGGAACTCGCCGGGGCTGCTGTTCGACGTGATGGGCTTCGGCCGGCCGCCGACCGCCGCGTTCGACGCACGCCGCCTCGCTCACGTCCGATCGAGTTTCGGACCGTCCCTGCGGCTGGTCACCGACGCCCTGGGCCTGCCCCTCGACTCCGTCGAGGCGAGCGGGCACCTCGCCACCGCCGCGCACCCGGCGGACATCGCCGCCGGTGCCCTCCGAGCCGGGACGGTGGCCGCGCAGCGGATGACGCTGTCCGGTCTGCGCGACGGCCGTACACTGCTGGAGTTCAACGCGACCTGGTACTGCACCACCGACCTCGACCCCGCCTGGGACCTGCGCCCCACCGGCTGGCATCTGACGGTCGACGGCGACACGCCCCTCGACGTCGACCTGCGTTTCCCGGTGCCGCTCGACCGGATGGCCGCCGTCTCCCCCGGCTACACCGCCCACCGGGCCGTCAACGCCGTCCCCGCCGTCTGCGCGGCTGCCCCCGGCATCCGCACGACCGTGGACCTTCCCCCGTTCACCGCGGCCCTCGCCTGAGTGCCGACGGAAGCTACTCAGCCCTGCTTGAGATGCTGCTTCATCTCGTCGAGCCGGGTCAGGATCGGGAAGCCGGACACGCTCAGCGCGTTGCCGTGCCCGGTCTGGTGGATGTCGAAGACGGCCTGGAGGGCGGCGTAGAAGCCCTGTACGTCGAGGGTCTGGTTGACGGCGCGCTTGGCCTGGCGGAGCCCGAAGGGCGGCATCCGCGCGATACGCGCGGCCAGTTCGTACGCGGCCGCGTCGAGTCCGGCCAGTGGCACGACCTTGTTCACCATGCCGACCTGCTCGGCCTCGCGGGCGGTCAGCGGGCGGCCGGTGAACAGGATCTCCTTGGCCTTACGCGGGCCGAGTTCCCAGGTGTGCCCGTGGTACTCGACCCCGCCGATACCCATGTGCACCACCGGGTCGGAGAACTCGGCGTTCTCCGCGGCCACGATCAGATCGCACGGCCAGCACAGCATCAGCCCCGCGGCGATGCACTTGCCCTGCACGGCCGCGATGGTGGGCTTGGGGATGTTGCGCCACTTCAGCGAGTACTCCAGATAGCGGCGCGTCTCGGCGTCGTAGATCCACTCCAGCGTGATCTCGCCCGGACCTGGCCAGCGGTCCTTCAGATCGTGCCCGGCGGAGAAGTGGCGGCCGTTGGCCCTGAGGACGACCACGCGTACGTCCTCGTCGCGGGCCGCACGGGTCCAGGCCGCGTCGAGGTCGTCGAGGAGGGCCATGGTCTGGGCGTTGGCGGCCTCGGGGCGGTTGAGGGTGATGGTCGCGACGCCGTCCTCGACCGCGTACAGGATCTGGTCCATGGCCGATGTCCTCACCGGGGCAGGCCGAGCAGCCGCTCGGCGATGATGTTCCGCTGGATCTCGCTGGTGCCGCCGGCGATCGTGCCCGCGAAGCTGCGCGCGTACCGCTCGAACCAGCCGGCGATGAAGTCCTCGTGGTGCATATGGTGGTACGGCCCGGAGCGGGTCGGATGCGGCAGCCCTTCGGCGCCGCGGGCCTCCAGCGCGTACAGGGAGGCGGACTGCACGGCCTCGGAGCCGAGCAGCTTGAGCACGGAGATCTCGGCGGGGTCGCGGTCCGGGCCGAGCTGCCGGTAGCCGAGCAGCCGCAGCGCCTGGAGGTCCATGAGGAGGGTGGCGTACCACTCCTGTCCGCCGCCGATGTCCGCGGCGTCACGCACCAGCTCCTCCAGGCGTTCGGCGTACGACAGCCACAGCAGGGTGCGCTCATGGCCGAGGGAGCCGTTCGCGACCCGCCAGCCCTCGTTGAGGGGGCCGACCAGATTCGCGCGATCCACCCGTACGTCGGTGAAGAACACCTCGTTGAAGTCGAGGTCGTCCTCGGCCGCGATCGAGCCGAAGGGGCGGCGTACGACACCGTCGGTGTCCGTCGGGATCAGGAGGGCACTGATGCCCTTGTGCTTGGGCGCCTCGGGGTCGGTGCGTACGAAGGTGAGCAGCACATCGGCGTCGTGGGCGCCGGAGGTCCAGATCTTCTGCCCGTTGACGATGAATTCGTCGCCTTGCCCGACCGCGCGTGTGCGCAGGGAGGCCAGGTCGGAGCCCGCGTCCGGTTCGCTCATGCCGAGCGCGGCGGTGATCTCCGCGCGCAGGATCGGCACGGCCCAGCGGCGTTTCTGCTCCTCGGTGCCGAAGGAGAGGAGGGAGGCGGCGATGATGCCGAGGCCCTGCGGGTTGAAGCTGTGGTAGATGCGGCGGCGGGCCAGCTCCTCCAGGTGCGCCAGTTGCTGGGGCAGCGTGGCGTTCCGGCCGCCGTACTCGGGCGGCCGGCCGGGCAGCAGCCAGCCCGCGTCGAAGAGCGTGCGCTGCCAGCGGCGCGCCCAGCCGGGGATGTGGCCGCTGGAGCGGGAGCGCTCGCCGGCCTCGGCCTCGGTGGGCAGATGCGCGTCGAGGAAGGCGGCGAACTCTGTGCGGAACTCCTCGACCTCGGGGTCGTCGGCGAGCCTCATGAGGCTGCGGGTTTCATGGGACGTGCCATGAGACGTGTCATGAGACCAGAAGTGCCTTCCTGTGGTCGGACGCGGTGCCGAGGAGCAGATCGCAGACCTGGGCCCGCTTCAGGTGGTACTGGAGCTCGTTCTCCCAGGTGAAGCCCATGGCGCCGAACAGCTGCAGACCGTGCCGGAGGACCAGGCGCTGGCACTCCCCCGCCGCCGCCTTGGCCATATGCGCGGCGCGGGTGCGGCGCGGGTCGTCCTCGGCGATGGTGAGGGCGGAGAAGTGGGTGAGGGCGCGGGCGCGTTCGATGGCCACGTACATATCGGCGGCCTTGTGCTTGACGGCCTGGAAGGAGCCCAGCGGCCGGCCGAACTGCACCCGCTGCTTCACATGTGCCAGGACCAGGTCGAGGATGCGGCGGCAGGCGCCGACAGCGGTGGCCGCGAGACCGGTGAGGGCCAGGTCGGGCACGCCGACACCCAGTTCACCGGCGGTGATGTGCGCGACGTGGAGCTTGGGGTCGAGCACGGGCACCCGCATCGCGGCCAGGTCGGCGCCCCGTACGACGGTCACGCCGTCCGGTGTGAGCAGCGCGATCTCGTCCGCGCGGTCGGCGTCGAGGACGTACCGGCCGCTGCCGTCGAACACGGCGGTGCCGCTGCCCTCGGGGAGCCGCCCGGTGAGCGGGGCGAACCAGGTGGCGGTGGCCAGGAACGGCGTCGGATCGGCCGCGTACCCCAGCTCCTCCAGGATGAGGGCGAGCTCCAGCGGGGGCGCCTCGAGCCAGCCGAGCTCCAGATAGGTCTGCCACTGCCGCTCCTCGGGCTGGGCGCACACCTTGGCGACCGTCTCACGCACCGTGCGCCGCAGCAGCCGCTGCTCCTCGTCGAGCTCGAACTCCACGCCCGGCCTCCGCCCTCTCGCCGTACCGGTGGCAACACACGCGGTGCGAGAATAGCATTCTCATCATGGGGAAGTAAGAGTCTCGCTTCTGATGGAGCGCGATTCGGTAGGGGGAGGGCCCTCTCTTTTCACATGAGTGGAGTACCGTTCTACTCATGAGTGCCGTGCCCGCAGAACCCGTCGAGACCCCCGAGCCCGCCTGGCGGCAGCGCGCCGTCGAGCGATCCACCCGGGCCGCGAAGCTGCGCGCCGAGCAGCGCGTGCAGCGCTTCCTCGACGCGGCCCAGGAGTTGATCGCCGGCAAGGGCACCACCGACTTCACCGTGCAGGAGGTCGTGGAACGCTCCCGGCAGTCGCTGCGCAGCTTCTACCAGCACTTCGACGGCAAGCATGAGCTGCTGCTCGCCCTCTTCGAGGACGCGCTGTCGAGGTCGGCCACCGAGATCCGGGAGAAGTCCGCGGAGGGACGGGATCCGCTGGACCGGCTGCGGATCGCGGTCGACCTGCTGTACGACTCCTGCCGGCCCCGCGAGGGCCAGCAGTCCCCACTGTTCACGGACTTCGCCATCCAGCTGCTGGTCACCCACCCGGACCAGGTGGCGACCGCCCATCTGCCGCTGCTCAGCTTCTTCACGGAGCTGATGGAGGAGGCGGTCGAGGCCGGTCAGGCCGTCGCGCCCAGGCCGCGCCGCATCGCCTCGCTGATCATGCAGACGGCGATGTTCACGGCCCAGGCGCCCGCGGCCCCGGTCGGCGCCCATCCTTCGCCGATCAGCGCGGACGAGGTGTGGGAGTTCTGCCTGGGCGGCATCACCGGCGCGGGCCGCCCGCCCGTCGACGGCACCCCCGCCGCCACCCCGGCCGAGAAGACCGCGAAAGCCGCCCCCCGGAGCGCCGCCGCGAAGACGGCCCCGGCCAAGAAGACGACAGCGAAGAAGCCGGCGACAAAGAAGGCCGTGGCCAAGAAGGCCACCACCTCCCGGGGGACCGACCGCGGCAAGGCGCCTCCGTCTCGAACGTGTCCGTCTTGGGCGTGTCCGTCTTACGCGTGTCCGTCTTACGCGTGTCCGTGGC
>NZ_JBSFMM010000373.1:0-6389 GCF_053599555.1 Streptomyces sp. NPDC000941 | reverse complement strand
GCGGGATTCACGCGCCTCCAACCCTTCCTTCCGGCGCCCCTTCCGGGCATCGTCCCCGGCCGCCGTCTTCCCCTGGTGCGCCCGGACCAGCCACTCACCTGTCCTGGTGCCTACGCACTACAGGCCGACTCGGGCCGGAGCGGGCCGACTCGGGCCGGGGCAGGGCTTGACCTGGAGCGGTCAGCGCACCGTCAGGCGCCGCAGGCGTGACACCGCCGCAGGCGCCGACCCGTCGACTTCGAGGCTGACATAGCGGGCCGTCTCGGAGGCGGTCAGCCGGCGCACGCGGCCCCGGCCGGTGAGGGTGCCGGCGTCCTGATAGGTGATGCCGTCCATGCTGAAGCCGGCCTTCGCGCCCGGCGCCGCGCCCGCCGTCCACTCGGTCTCCACCTGGCGGACCGGGCGGGCCGCGCCGAGGTCCACGACCATGCGGCCGCGCGTGCCCGGCTGCCACGCCGTACGGGCGTCGCCGTCCACCGCCGCCGCGGGGTCGGACATCCCCTCCGGCAGTGGGCTCGTGGGGAAGACGGTCCTGCCGAGGGCCAGGTCGTCGTACGGGTGGGCGGCCGCGCCGGCCAGGACGACGGTGATCGTCCGGCCCGCTCTGACGACGGCGACCCTGCTGCGCCCCTGGGCCCGGACGCGCAGGGTGCAGGAGGCCCCGGACAGGCGTACGGTCGCGCCGTCGACGACCTGGGCCCGCAGGCCCGACGGCAGGCGTCGGCTCGTGAGGGGGGTGAGCGTGAAGCGCGGGGCCAGCACGACCGCCGTGGCGGCGGGCAGCGCGGCCTCGAAGGACGTGCCGTCGGCGGTCAGCCGCTGCGTCCCCTCGAAGACCACCGTGTCCGTGCCGGTGCGCGGGATCGTGATCCGCGTCCTGACGGGCTCGTCGGAGAGGTTGAACAGGGTCAGGTGCCCGTCCGTCAGCGTCGTGCGCACCTCGGTGGCCTCCGCCGTGGGTGCGGTCCCCCGGGCGATCGCGCGCAGGTTCCCAGCCGACGCGGCGGGGAAGCCCTCGACGAGCAGAGGTGCCGCCGGTCCGTCGCCGAGGACGATCTTGTCGTCGTAGACGCCGATCGGGTTCCGGCCGTCACGTACCACGAGCCCGGCGCGTCCCTCGACGTCGAGCCAGCCGCCGCGGCTGCTCACCGCCGGCCTCGGCCCGGTCGCCAGGTCCCTCCAGTCCCGGCCGTCCGTGGAACCCTGGATGCGGTAGGCGCGGCCCGCCGCCGATTCCCAGCGCAGGGTGACCCGGTCGATCCGGCGCTCGACGCCGAGGTCGACGGCCAGCCAGCTGTCGGCGCGCGGACGGTCGGCCCTCGCCACCGCCCAGCGGGTGGCCGCGTCGCCGTCGACCGCGAGCGGCGCGCCCTTCCCGGCGTCGGCCGACGAGGCCGTGGCGGATCCGCCGCGTGCGAGGTCCGCGCCCTGGGCGCCGTCGCGCACTTCGAACGCGTACAGGGAGTACCCGTAGGCCGGGTCGGGCCGCACACCGAGCATGCGGACGTGGCGCACCGTCGTGGGTGTGAAACCGAGGTCGTCGACCCGTCCGTCGGGTGTGCCGGTGGAGGTGTCGCGGGCACGGACGGTCGCCTCGCCCTCCTCGAAGCGGTAGGTGCGCGCACCGTCGAGCCCCGGCATGCCGGGCATCGTCAGGTTGTGCACGTCGAGGTGGCCCTCCGCGTCGGCGGTGCCGCTGCTCGCGTAGACGATCGAGCCCGTCGGGAGTGTCGCGAACCCGGCCCAGCCGCCGTCGAGGCGCAGCAGCGTCGCGCTGCCGTCGAAGCCGTCGCGCAGGGACTCGTACACGCGCACGGTACGGCCCTGGACCTTCGTGGCGGTGGCGGGCAGGAACATCGGGGTCGCGCCGCTGAGCCGGAACAGCCAGTCGTCATGGCCCGGCTGCCAGGCGAACTTCACGAACCCGGGCTTCGTCACGGCACCGGCCCACGCGGCCCGCGACTGATGCGACACCAATCCGGGGCCGGTCCCGAAGTCCGTGACACCCGAGGCCCGCGCGAACAGTTCCTCACGCGACAGCGCCTCGACGGGCCGCCCGGACGCCGCCGCCCACACGTGCAGCAGGTAGCTGATAGCGATCTCGGCGCGTGCCTCCGGCTCGTACTTCGGCTCCCCCGAGAACTTCGCCATCCGGTGCTCGGGCGGGTACTGCTGGTACGCCTCCAGCCGCGCCGCCAGCTCCTGCTCCGCGCGTGCCGCGGCCCGGTCGCGCATCACCTGGGAGAGGAAGGCGAGCGGGATGACGTCCCTGCCGTAGAGGTGTTCGCGGTCGTTGACCATCGGCATCAGCGGTTCGCCCGCGTCGCTCATGACGCCCAGCAGCGTGCGCCACAGCGGCTGGGCGTTCGGCTGCCGCGCGAGGACCTGCGGAAGGGGGCGTCCGGCGGCCAGGAAGTGCGCGGCGTTGCGGCCGGAGGTGCGCCACAGCTCCTCTTGGTAGTGCGGGCCGAAGGAGCCGTGGTTCTCGACGATGAAGGTGTCGTACAGATTGCGGGCGGTGTTCTCGGAGACGGCGACGCCGTCCACGCGGGCTGGGTTGGCGAGGTCGGCGGGCGGCAGCCCCGCCTCGTTGCGCGACCAGATGCCGTACCAGGTGGCCCAGTCAGCGGCGCGGCCATCGTCGTGGGCCCATGCGAGCGCCGGGGCGAGGGTCTGCGCGTACAGGCCCATCTCTTCCAGCTTGGTGTCGCCGATGTGTCCGCCGCTTTGGCCGTTCGGTGTCCAGTCGCCCGAGGCGGGGTCGTCGCCGCTGCCCAACGACACGGTGTAGGCGGCCTGTTCGCGGACGATGGTCTCGACGTTCTGCCGCGTCGCGGTGTCGAGGTCGTTCCACAGCAGCCGGGCGGCGAGGACGAAGTACGACTGGAAGGTGGTGTCGAAGAAGAGTGTGCGGCCCCACTCGTTGCCGCCGGTGAGCCGGTTCGACGCGGCGAAATGACGGATCGTGGCGAGCGTGCGCCGCGTGAGGGTCTCCCGATCGGTGCCCGCGCGCGCCGCGTCGTAGCTGCCGTGGGTGAGCAGGACCGCGTTGCCGAGGACCACGGCGAACCCGAAGTCCTTGGCCCGGTAGTGGCCCTGGGCCTCGTCCCACTGCGTCTCGGACCACCGGGTGTGGTCCAGGAGCACCCGCAGGTAGGTGGCCGCGACGTCGTCGGGCGGAGTGTCCGTGCGGCCGTGCGCCGCGTGAGCGCTCGCGGCTCCGGTGAGCGGGGGCAGGGCGGCCAGCGCGCCCGTGAGACCGGCGAGGTGCAGAAAGCGGCGGCGGTCGAGGGGCAGGGACTGGTGCGACACGGAACGACACCTCGGAGACTAGACAACGTTGTCAGAGCATGGGTGCCGCATATTCTTCGACGGTCCGGGTCCGCGCGTCAACGGGTGTGACATCAGCCCTCGTCGGCCGGTGGGGGCAGGGCCGCCCACCGGGCGACCGTCGGGCCGACCGACTCGCCCGAACTACGTCTGCTCACGGCGTACGCCGATCTCTTCCCCGCGGCCTTGGCCCGCGAACTCAAGGTCTCCAACACCCGCCGAATACGCACGCTCGAGTCAGGATCTGTCCCTGGGGCGCAGTACCGGGCGAGCGCGTCGGCCGTTGTCCAGGTGAGGAGCCAGTTCGGCGACTGTGGGGGCCTCGAAGACGGTCTGCAGGTCAAGACTGATCCCGAACCGCGCGCGGACGCGGTTGACCAGGAGCATGGCGAGCAGTGAGTGCCCGCCCAGCTCGAAGAAACTGTCGTCCCGGCTGACATCGGGTACCCCCAGGATGTCGGCGAAGAGCTTGCACAGGGCTTCTTCCCGGGCGTCGCGGGGGTGTTGCGAGGTCGAGGCGGCCGTGTGGCCGGGGGCGGGCAGCGCGGCACGGTCCAGCTTGGCGTTGATGGTCAGCGGCAGTGCCTCCAACTGCACGAAGGCCGACGGCACCATGTACGTGGGCAGGCGCTCGGCGAGCCGGTCGGCGAGCGCGGCCGTGTCCAGTGCGGCGCCGGTGTCCGATGTCACGTAGCCGACCAGTCGTTTGTCGCCGGGCCGGTCCTCGCGGAGTATCACCACGGCATGCCGTACGCCAGGCAGGGCCGTCAGGGTGGCTTCGATCTCTCCCGGCTCGATCCGGAAGCCGCGGAGCTTGACCTGGTCGTCGGTACGGCCCAGGTAGAGCAGGTTGCCGTCGGCCGTCCAGCGGACCATGTCACCGGTCCGGTACATCCGTTCCCCGGCCGCGCCGAACGGGCAAGCGACGAAGCGGGTGGCCGTGAGTCCCGCGCGTCCGACGTATCCCCTGGTCACGCCCGGGCCCGCGAGATACAGCTCGCCGTCCACTCCGGGCGGCACCGGCCGCAGGGCGTCGTCCAGGACGTATGCCTGGGTGCCGGCGATGGGTCCGCCGATGGTGACGGAGCGGCCCGGGGCCAGGAATTCGCCGGTGGATCCCACGGTGACCTCGGTCGGCCCGTAGAGATTGAACAACGGGTTGTCGACGGACCACAGGTCGGCCACCATCTGCGGTACTGCCTCGGACCCGGTGACGATCGTCGTTCCGGCCGGCACGGCGGCCGAGGGCAGCGCGGAGAGCAGCGTCGGCGAGATCCACACGTGCGTCGCGCCGTGGGCGGGCGTACTGCCGTGCTCGGCCTTGACGAGCGCATCGGGCCGGATGAACCGGAGCCTCGCGCCGGTGAGCAGGGCCATGCCGATCTCCCACATGGACGCGTCGAAGCCGATCGAGGCCAGCTGCAGCACCACGCTCTGCGGGCCGACTCCCAAGGCGGATGTGTGGGTGCTGATCAGCCGGGGGATCCCGGCGTGGGGGACCGCGACGCCCTTGGGCGTCCCCGTCGAACCGGAGGTGTAGATCACGTACGCCGTGGAGGCGATGTGCAGCGGACCGAGCCGGTCGTCGTCGCTCACCTCGGTGGCGGGGAAGGCGGCCAGGTCGAGGCCGCCCAGCACGGTGGTTTCGAGGTCCGCGTCGCCGAGCCGCGCGGGGTCGTCCACCAGCGCCATCGTGGCCGCGGTGTCGGCCAGCATGAAGGCCATGCGCGCCGGAGGATACGCCGGGTCGATCGGCAGGTACGCCCCGCCCGCGGTGAGCACCGCCAGCATGGCCACCAGGAGGCCGGGGCCGCGCTCCGCCGACACGGCGACGGGAACCTCGGGGCCCACCCCGCGCCCGATCAGATAGCGGGCCAGCCGGTTGACGCATCGGCTCAGCTCGGCGTACGTGATTCCCCCGTCGCCGTCCTCGACGGCGATGGCGCCCGGTCGCTGCCGCACCTGCTTCTCGAACAGGTCGGGGATGGTCGCCGGCTCGGCCTCGGTGCCACGGCCCCATTCGGCGAGGATCCGCTTCCTCTCGTCGGGGAGGAGCACGTGGTAGGCGCTGAGCCGGGCGTCGGGGGCGGCCGTTGCCTGCTCCAGCAGCTGGATCAGCCGCCGGGCCAGGCTGAGCGCGGTCGCGGGGTCGTAGAGGTCGTCCGCGTATCCGACGCTCAGCCTGAGCCCCGAGCCGCGGCGCTCGCTGAACTCGAATTCGAGGTCGAACTTCGCGACGTCCAGGGGCGCCGGGCCGGGCTCGCAGCGAAGGCCGGGCAGCTCGAGGGCGGCGCTGGTGGCGTCGGTCCAGACAAGTGCCGTCTGAAAGAGGGGATTGCGTGACGGGGAGCGAGTCGGCTGGAGTTCTTCCACGAGGCGGTCGAAGGGAAACTGCTGGTGTTCGAAGGCGGCCAGGTCGGTCGCGCGGACCCGGGCGAGCAGATCGGAGAAGGCGGGGTCACCGCTGGTGTCGGTGCGCAGGACCACGGTGTTGAGGAAATAGCCGACGAGGTCGTGCAGGGTGTGGTCGGGGCGTGCCGCGACGACGGCGCCCAGCGGGATATCGGTGCCGGCGCCCAGCTGGGTGAAGAGGGCGGCCAGGGCGGCCTGGGCCACCATGAAGGGGGTGACCCCGCGGGTCCGGGCCAGTTCTCGCAGCCGCTGGTCCAGTCCCTGGTCGATCGGCAGTTCGACGAGGCCGCCGCGGCGGGAGGCGCGGGCCGGGCGGGGCCGGTCGGCGGGCAGCGTCAGCTCCTCGGGCAGACCGGCCAGGGCCGTACGCCAGTAGTCGAGCTGGCGGCTCTGCACACCGGCCGGATCACCGGCGTCCCCGAGCGCGTCCTCGTACCAGAGCGCGTAGTCCGCGTACTGGACGGGCAGCGGCTCCCAGTCGGGAGCCTCACCCCGGGTGCGGGCCGCGTAGGCACGGGCCAGATCGGCGGTCAGCGGCCGCATGGACCAGGCGTCGATGGCGATGTGGTGGACGGTCAGGACGAGGGTGGCGTCCTGTGGGCCGGTGGCGATGAGTTCGGCGTGCAGGGGAAGGTCGGTGGACAGGT
>NZ_JBSFMM010000372.1:0-6401 GCF_053599555.1 Streptomyces sp. NPDC000941 | reverse complement strand
GTGCCCGAGCCGGGCGCGCCCAACGCCACCTGGCAGAGCGCCGACGGCGCCCCCTGGCCCGGAGGCGAGCCGCCGGTCCCGGTGCTGGAGCTCGATCCACGATGGCTGCACCGCTGGGCGCAGCTGGTGACCCGGCCGTCCACGCGCGGCCGCCCCACACTCGCGCTGCTGCCGGGGGTACCGGCCGAACGCTGGGAGCGGGAGCCGGAACCCACCGCCCGGGACCGCGTCTTCCGCTTCCGCGCCACCGCGTCGCCGAGCGCCTTCAAGCTGGCCTCCCGGCTGGCGGCGGCGCCGCTGAACATTCCGGTGATGGAGTTCGTCCAGGGCATGCACGAGCCGCAGGGCAGCCCCGGCGACCTCGCCGAGATCCTGCTGGGCGGACTGCTGCGCAAGGTCGGCCCGACCGACCCGATGGACGAGACCGGGGTCGGCTACGAATTCCACCAGGGAGTACGGGAGTTACTGCTGTCCGCCGGGATGCGCGACGAGTCGCTGTACATCCTGCGCAGCGTCCTGGACCGGCTCGGCCGCCGCTGGAAACCCCTGCACGTACTGCGCGACGCGCTCAACCACCCCTCGGAGGCGCTGCCCGACCTTCCCGAGACCGAGCGGCTGCTGCCCTACATGCGCGTACAGGAACAGGTCTACCAGGCGCTCTCCGGCCCCTACCTGGAGGGCGCGCGGACGTTCCACGCGCGCGTGCTTGCGCACCAGGCGCTCGGCCGGTCGGGGGAACACCGACACAATCCAGTTGAAGACCCACCGAATGGGGAAAATCACCCCAATGGGGGAAGCTCGACCCCCGAGGCGGTTGCCGTGACTGACTCCTTTTCGTCCCGATCCAAGTCGTCCTCCGCAAAGGACGAATCACCCCCGTCGGCGCACGGCACGCCGGGCGCGGCGGGTGAGCACCAGAGAGGAAGTTTTGTGCCCGTGACCGCTGCCCGGTCCCTGCCCGCCGTGGAGGAGCGCCGCGCCGGGGATCCCCCGGCCATCTGGGGGAACGTCCCGCCCCGGAACAACAACTTCACCGGGCGACAAGCGTTGCTCGACACCTTGCACGAGCGTCTGAGCAGCGAGGGCACGGCCGCCGTGCTCCCCGAGGCCCTGCACGGGCTCGGCGGCGTGGGCAAGTCGCAGATCGCCCTGGAGTACGTGCACCAGCACGCCTCCGACTACGACGCGGTGTGGTGGATCCCGGCCGAGCGCCCGGAGCAGATCCGCCAGGCGCTGGTGCAGCTGGCGGACCGACTGGGGCTGCAGGTCGGCCTGGAGTCGAACATCGCCGTGCCCAGCGTCCTGGAGGCGCTGCGCACCGGCCGCCCCTGCCGTGACTGGCTCCTGGTCTTCGACAACGCGGAAGAACTGGATACGGTACGCCCCTTCTTCCCCAACGGCGGCCCCGGCCGCATCCTGGTGACCTCGCGGAACGCCCAGTGGTCCCGGGCCGCCCGCACGGTCGAGGTGGATGTCTTCGACCGTGCGGAGAGCATCGAGCTGCTGCGGCGCCGGGGCCCGGAGCTGCCGGACGACCAGGCGGACCGGGTGGCCGAGGCACTGGGCGATCTGCCGCTGGCGATCGAGCAGGCGGCCGCGTGGCTCATCGAGACGGGGATGCCGGTCGACGAGTATCTGAACGTCTTCGAGGACGAGCGAGCCGATGTCTCCACCCGGCGCGCCGAGTTGCTGGCCCAGGGCGTCCCGGTCGACTACCCCGAGCCGGTGGCGGCGGCCTGGAACATGTCGCTGAGGCGGCTCGCGGAGCAGCATCCCGGAGCGCTGCAACTGCTGCAGGTGTGCTCCTTCTTCGCTCCGGAGCCCATTTCGCGGCGGCTGTTCTCCGGGGTCCGTGGAGTCTCCCTCTCCCCCGAGCTCTCGGAGGTGCTGCAGGACCCGATCAAGCTCGGTCATGCGATCCGCGAGATCAACCGCTACGCGCTGATCAAAATCAATCACCGGAACAACACCATCGAAATGCACCGACTGGTGCAGGCGGTGTTGATGGGCCAGATGTCCCCACAGCAGCAGGCGGACATGCGGCACAGCGCCCACGTACTGCTCGCCTACGGCGACCCCAACGACGTGGCCCCCACCAACTGGCCACGCTACGCCGACCTCTTGTCGCACGTCCGCGCCTCCCGCGCGATGGACTGCGACGACAAATGGGTACGGCAGATGGTGCGCAACCTGATCAGCTTCCTGTACGCATGGGGAGATCACCAAGGCGCCCGCGAGTTCGGCACCCAGGTGGTGGAGACCTGGCGCGAGTCGCTGGGCGAGGACAGCCTGGAGACACTGACCGCCTCCCGGACCCTCGGCCACGCGCTGACCGCGCTCGGCCACTACGAGGAGGCCCGGGAGCTCAACGACCGGATCCTGGAGCTGCTGCGGGCCCACCCGCAGGCCGGCGAGAACAACGAGGACACCATCGCGACCATGGGCGCGGTCGCCAACAGCGCCCGGCTCCAGGGGGATTACGCCAGGTCCGTCGAGTTGGAGAAGGACCGGTGGACCAGGGGCCTGCGCGTCTTCGGCGAGGAGGACCCGTACACGCTGGCCGCCGCGAACGACTACGGGCTGGCGCTGCGCGCCGTCGGCGACTTCGCGCTCGCCCAGGAGATCCACCAGTCCGCGCGCGACACCGCGGCCATCGTCCTCGGAGAGGACTCCCTCACCACGATCCTGCTCGCCACCCACCTCTCCAGCGACGCCCGCGGCATGGGCCAGTACCACGTTGCCCGCGCCATGCAGGAGGAGACCTTCGCGCTCGCTCTGCGCAGCGTCCCGCCGAACGCACCCGTGTTCGTCAACGCGATGCGCACCCTGGCCGTGGCCCGACGTAAGGCGGGCGATCATGAGGGGGCGATCGAGCTCACCCGGCAGGCCCTGGACAGCTATCGGCTGCGGTATATCGAGCCCAACCTCGACATCACCACGGCGGAGATGAACCTCTCCATGGATCTGCGGCAGAACGCCGATCTGGCCGGCGCCCGGGACCTCGGGAGAAAGTCCCTGGAGGACCTGCGGGTCATTCTCGGCCCCCGGCACCCCTACACGTCGAGCGCGGCGACCAATCTGGCCGTCACGCTCCGGCTGCTGGGCGAGACCGAGGAGGCGCTGGCGCTCAACAGAGAGACGCTGCCTGTCTTCGTCGAGACGCTCGGGGCCGACCACCCCTCGACCCTCACCTGCGCCATCAACCTGGCCAGCGATCTGTACACGCTGGCGGACTACGAAGAGGCACACAGCCTGGACACCGACAGTCTGGCCGCCTGCCGGGAACGGCTGGGTGAGGACCATCCCACCACGCTGGCCTGCGCGGTCAACCTGTCGGCGGACTTGCGCGCCCTGGGCGAGAGCCGGGCGGCGGAGGAGCTGCACAACGACGCCCTGGAGCGGTTCCGCCGGGTGCTGGGCAGCCAGCACCCGGCCACCATCGCGGCAGCCCGTGGCATCCGCGCGGACTGCGACCTGGAGGCGTACACGTTCTGACGCGACGCCCCGGCGTTCAACGACGGGTTGCGATCCAGTGGGCGAGAGCCACCGGGTCGGGGCCGCCGTAGACCGGGGCACGCAGCGCCCGGTGCACCGCGAGCACGACTTCCGGGCAGTCCAGCAGCACCTCCTTGGCCGGGCCCGCGGGCAGTGTCAAGGCGAGCCCTGACCAGGCGGGGAGGTCGTCGGGGCGTTCGGCCAGACGGTCACGGTAGCCGCGCAGCGCGGCCGCCGTGTCCCCGGCGGCCCAGTCCAGGTCGGCCCGGGGCGGGGCGTCCACGCCGTCGAATGAGTGCTCCTCCGGCTTCTCCCGCAGCAGGGCGAAGCCGCCCGGGTCGCGCAGGCGCAGCCGGATCAGGGCCGGGCGCGCCGACACCGCCGGCCGGGAGGCGCGCAGCACGGTCGTGGGAAGGGGGTCCGGTGAGGACCGGCCCAGCCGCCAGGCCTGCGCCCACTGCCCGGTCCGGCCGGGGTCCACAGACAGATGATGCAGGCGGTAGAGCAGCCGGTGATCGAGGTTGAGGTCCTCGGCGGCGCGCAGCGGAACCTCCGGCACAGGCTCTGTGAGCCACACGGCCAGTCGGTCCTCGATCCCCCGCAGGAATCGGTCGCCCAGGGCGGTGAGCTCCGCATGGGCGCGCAGCGTCCGCAGCCCGTGCGAGGTCTGCGCACGCCGCAGCGCGAACTCGAAGTCCGCGCTCGGCGTGGTCTCGTCCAGTACGGCATGTCGGTGGGCCTGCCAGAAAGCCGTGACGCCCAAAAACGCGTACACGCCGTGCAGCAGGCCGCGCAGCGGGCGGGGATCCACGCGCCAGGGCGCGTAGTGGATCTCCTCCATGCCTCCGTGTATCAGGGGCACCAGGTCCAACAGCGCGCCGAGTTTGACGTGCTGGGCTTCGTGGATCAACGATGCGGCGAGGGTGGCCGAATCGGTCGGAGGATTGAGCAGTACACAGCCGTAGGCCTCGGGCGACGATGCGCTGAAAGGTTCCGTCCGCGCGGGGTATCGCACGGGGACGACGGAGATCAGACAGCCGGCCACACCAGCCGGATCCACATTGCTCTGCCCGGCTACGAGCGCCCAGGCGCTGTCGAAGCGTTCCTGCCACCCCCGCGCCTCCGGTTCGCTCAGCCGCGCGGGTGCGGCGGGGCGCAGAAAGTCCCGGTAAGGATCTATGTCATCCAGGTAGGGCGAGCAGGGGTGGACGGGGTGCCGGCCGTGCAGCCGTCTCAGGGGGTGCCAGCCCTTGGCGTCCCGGGTGAGGTCGGAAGGCAGCGGCACCGTATGCGAACCGGCTCGCACGGTCCGCTCGCCCGCGCCATCGGCGGAGATCTCGGCGACGGGGGAATCGCAGCCCGTGAGGTCCACGAAGCCCAGCGCGGGCAGCATCACCCCGCCGTCGCGGACTCCGACCACGATCCGGAAGTCGATCCCCGCGAGCAGGGCCGCCGAAGCGGCCACGGTGTGCAGATAGCCGGTTTCCAGCCACAGCAAGACCTCGTCGGCCTCCGTCCCGGCTTCCTCCGCAACGCCGCGCAGCCTGCGCAGACAGCGGCTGAGCCAGGCGCCGACCTGGGGGTGCAGCAGCAGGCGCTCCACGCTCGACGGGCTGCGCCGCTCGGCCCGTGTCAGCAGCTCCCACGCGTCTCGTGGTACGGGCAGCGGCCCCGGCACCTGGGGATGGCGGGAGGCGAACTCGGTCAACGCGCGTAGCAGAAGCATGAGGCGGCTGCGTTGGCCCGCCCGTAACTCGGCGATCGCGGCCGCTCCCCCGCTGCCGTGCGCCAACTCGTCGAGGCGCGCCGTGGACAGCCGGTGGTGACGGCTCATCGGGGGCGGGGCGGGCGGTCGGGAGCGGCTCGAAGCCGGGAGCGGGGAGGGAGGGCCAGCTGAATAGTCCGCCGGCATGGCCGCCTTTCTCGGTGGGGTGAATGCTGTCGCGCCGCGCCGGGATTCCGTCAACAGCCTGATGACGACGCGGCGGCGTTCGCGATTGTCGGCGGAGACTGTACGAGATCGAGCAACCGCTGGGTCGCGACAGTGAACTCCTCACTGTCGCCCAGTTCTTCGAGCGTTGTTCCCGAGAGGTCCACCAACTCCGTCTCGACCCCCGTGGCCGCTCGCTCCATGACATCGTCCCCTCTAGACGCTCCGCGCCGGCTCAGGCGAGGCCCCTTCACATGGTGGCCCACCCGATAATGATTGCGGAAGGGCGAAAGGGGCCAGTGGGTGTCGGGCCCATCAAGATTTTGGGACACCCGGGGGCGTCAGGTGGCCGCGCTTCCCGGCCAATTCATTTCCGGCGCCGCCCGGTCGGGCACGGGCGGGGGCGGCGGTTCCGTGCCCGGCCGTGGCGCTCCGGGTCAGGGCTGGGAGCCCGGCTCGAGGGCGGTGACTTCGAATACTTCCCCGCAGACCTGGAGGGAGCGCGCCGACGTCTCCATGGCGCGGTAGGAGTCCGGCGGGTAGGCGCGAATTTGGGACGCGGTCCGCCAACAGGGCTTGTCGGACAGGCCTTTGTTGAGGGTGTGCAGACTCGCGTAGGCGCTGTCGCCGGGTTTCAGGACGACCATGGGCCGCGCCGGTCCTCGGCGGGCGGCGGGGTCGCCGATAGCCGTGCCGGGGGTGTCGAGCAGGGAAACGCCCGGAAAGCCCGTCAGCGTGCAACTGGTCTCACCGGTATTGGTGAAGGCCAGGGGAACATAGACATTGCCCGCGCCGATATCCATCCGGCCGACGGACAGTTTCAGCTGATCCTCGGCGCAGATGCGGCGCGCGGCGGGCGGGGCGCCGGAGGCGCCCTCGGTGGCGACGGACGGCTTGGCCGCGCTCGGCGCCTTCGCGGGGGTCGAGGCCGGCGATCCGCGGGCGGTGGGGGTGTGGGAGGAGGCCGGGGGCGCGC
>NZ_JBSFMM010000371.1:0-6452 GCF_053599555.1 Streptomyces sp. NPDC000941 | reverse complement strand
GCCGAGGGCGCCCCCGCGTCCACCGAGATCACACTCACCGACGCCGAGCGCGCCCTGCTGGCCAAGCAGGCGAAGAAGCGGCGCGGCCGGGCGCGGGCACTGGAACGCTCCCGCCGGGCCACGAACACCGCCCAGTATGGGCTGTCGAAGAAGCAGGCCCGCCGCGCTGAGCGCCGCGCATCCAAGGGCCTGCGGGAGAAGACGGTCACGGTGCCGGGCGGTGCCCGCGCCGCACGCGCTGATGGGGTGCCGAAGCAGGGGTTCCGCCGTGACCGGCTGTCCGAGGGCTACCGCCAGCTACGCGCCCGCCAGGCCGAAGCCGCCGCCAGTGCTGCCGGGCACCGCCGCCACCGCGCCCGCCTGGTGGCGCGTGAGATCATCGCCGCCCACGGGGTAAACCTCACGGTGGAGGACTGCGACATCCGCACCTGGTACCGGCTGTGGGGCAAGCGCCTCTCCCAGACCACCCCCGGCATGTTGATCGCCGCCCTGGACCGGGAGTGCCAGGCAGCGGGCGGACGCCTCGTTCGCGCCTCCACCTGGTCCACGGCCCTGTCCCAGCACTGCCTGTGCGGTCAGCGGGTCAACAAAACGTTGCGCGACCGGGAACACAAGTGCGTCCCCTGCGGCCTGGTCGGCAAGCGTGACCTCGTATCGGCCGCCCTTGCCGCGTTCGTCCGCCTCGCTGATGAGGACGACCCCAAGACCGCGTACCTGGACACCGCGATGTCCCGGCACGCACAGATCACGTACGGACAAGGGCTGGAAGAGGCCCTGCGTGAGTCAACCACACCGAGCCCGACACCGGTTTGCCGGTCGGGACGCGTGGCAGTCCCCCGACAGCGGGAGACCTCTGCTCACCGAACCGCCGGAAGGCGGCCCCGAGCGACCCCGGATGAGACACGCCCCGCGCGTGACCACGCCGGAAAGCCCGGACGCCGCCCCGGCTGCGACCCCCAGCTCACTCTCTGGTGAATTGCGGAACAAGTCTTAGTTTGGGGGTATGGGCGGCGATGCGACGACGCTGTTCCTCTGCGGCGATGTGATGCTCGGCCGTGGCGTCGACCAGATGCTCCCGCACCCCGGGGATCCGGAGCTGCGGGAGCCGTACATCCGGGACTCCAGGGCGTATGTCGAGCTGACCGAGGAGGCACACGGACGGGTGCCGCACCCGGCGGACTACGCGTGGCCGTGGGGCGACGCGCTGCGGGTGCTGGAGGAGACGGCGCCCGACGCCCGGGTGGTGAACCTGGAGACCAGCGTGACCCGGAGCGACGAGTTCGCGCCGGGGAAGAGCGTGCACTACCGGATGAGCCCGGCCAATCTGCCCGCCCTGGCCGCGGGCCGGCCCGATGTCTGCGTCCTGGCCAACAACCACGTGCTGGACTTCGGCCGTCACGGCCTCGTGGAAACGCTCGATGCCCTGGCCGGGGCACGGCTGCGGGTGGCGGGTGCGGGGCGGGACGCCACCGCGGCGCGGCGGCCCGCGGCCGTTCCGGTCCGCGGTGGCCGACGTGTGCTGGTCTTCTCCTGCGGCACCGGGTCAAGCGGTATCCCGTACGAGTGGGCCGCCGCCGAGCACGACCCCGGCGTCGACTTCCTCCCCGAGCTGTCGGAGGCCCGCGCGGCCCGGTTCGCCCGCCGGATCCGGCAGCTGAAGCGGCCGGGCGATATCGCCGTCGTCTCCATCCACTGGGGCGGCAACTGGGGGTACCGCGTCTCCGACGACCAGATCCGCTTCGCACACGCGCTGGTCGACGGCGGCGCCGATGTGGTGCACGGCCACTCCTCGCACCACCCCCGCCCGCTGGAGGTGTACCGCGGCAAGCTCGTCCTCTACGGCTGTGGCGACTTCATCGACGACTACGAGGGCATCACCGGCTACGAGGAGTACCGGGACGATCTGCGGCTGATGTACTTCGTCGCGGTGGCCCCGGAAACCGGTGAGCTCGCCGGGATCCGGATGGTGCCCATGCGGGCCCGGCGGATGCGGCTGTGCCACGCCACCCTCGGCGACGCCCGCTGGCTGCGGACGGTGCTCGACCGGGCCAGCGCCGACTTCGGCTCCCACGTCGTCCTCGACCAGGACGGCGCCCTCTCCCTGGAGCGACCCTGACGGCCATCACCGGAACGGAGCGCTGAGCGTGAAGATCGACTGGAACCGGCGTACCTGCGCCCGGCGCGGCCACGTCACCTACGCACCGACCGAGCGTGAGCTGCGCGAGCGGCTGCGCGCCGCCACCGCGCTGGGCGAGGCCTGGCGCTGTCTGCGCTGCGGCGACTTCGCCCTCGGCGCGCCGCACGGCTCCGGCCCCGCGGCCGACGCCCCGCTCGTCACGCGCGGCAGGGCGCTGCGGGACCTGATCGTGATGCGTTTCATCGCCGCCGAGCGGATCGTCCGCGGGCTGTTCGTGCTGCTGGCCGCCGTCGCGGTGTGGCGGTTCAGCAACAGCCGGGCCGCGGTGCACCAGCTCTTCCAGGAGGATCTCACCGTCTTCCGGCCGGTCGCGCGCCACTTCCACTACGACCTCGACCACTCGCCGGTCGTCGACACCATCCGCAAGACCTTCGAGTACCGGCACTCCACCCTCGTGATCGTGGCCGCGGCGCTGGCCGCCTACGCGGCCATCGAGATCGTCGAGGGCGTGGGGCTGTGGCTGCTCAAGCGGTGGGCCGAGTATCTGGCGGTGGTGTCCACCGCCGCGTTCCTGCCGCTGGAGATCTACGAGCTGACCGAGAAGATCAGCTGGCTGAAGATCGCCACCTTGGTGGTCAACATCCTCGCCGTGCTCTACATCCTGTTCTCGAAGCGGCTCTTCGGGCTGCGTGGCGGCCGTGCCGCGTTCGAGGCGGAGCGGCACAGCGCCTCGCTGCTGGAGGTGGAGGCGGCGGCCGATCATCCGGTCATCCGGTCTTGATCATTCGTCCCGGCCGTGCGGGGGAGTGACGATACGCTCGGGCCGCGGACGAAACGCTGATGCGAGAACGGCAGGAGCTGGCGCGGGCCATGAACACCGACCTGACCAACACCACATCGAGCAAGATCAACGCGGCCTTGGTACAGGCCCGTAGGGCGATCGGCAGTCCGGCGGTCGGCATGGTGCTGACGCTGGTCATCGTCACCGATGAGGCCAACCACTACGACGCCCTCAAGGCCGCGGGCGAGGCATCGCAGGAACACCCCTCGCGGATCCTCGTGGTGATCAAGCGGCCCGGCCGCACCCCGCGCGAGCGCGGCAGCTCCCGACTGGACGCCGAGGTGCGCGTCGGCGGCGGCGACGGCAGCGGCGAGACCGTACTGCTGCGGCTGCGCGGTGAGATCGCCCAGCACCCCGAGTCGGTGGTGCTGCCGCTGCTGCTGCCGGACGCCCCCGTCGTGGTCTGGTGGCCGGTAGACGCCCCGGACCACCCGGTCAGGGATCCGCTGGGCAGGCTGGCGCAGCGGCGGATCACCGATGCGTACGCGGTCGAGCGCCCGCTGCGGGAGCTGGCGGCCCGCGCCGCCTCGTACGCGCCGGGCGACACGGACCTGGCCTGGACCCGGCTCACGCCCTGGCGTTCCATGCTGGCCGCCGCGCTGGATCAGGCGCGGGCCGCGGTGACCTCGGCGGTGGTGGAGAGCGAGGCGGACAATCCGAGCGCCGAGCTGCTGGCGCGCTGGTTCGCGGCCCGGCTGAAGGTGCCGGTCGAGCAGGTGGTCACCGACGGCCCGGTGGTCACGGGGGTCCGGCTGCGCACCGCCGCCGGGGACGTCCACATCGACCGCCCGGACGGTCCGGTGGCCACGCTGTCCATTCCGGGTCAGCCCGACCGTACCCTGGCGCTGAAGGTGCGCAGCACCGCCGAGCTGATCGCCGAGGAGCTGCGCCGGCTCGACCCCGACGAGGCGTACGCCGCCGCGCTGCGCGCCACGGTTCCGTCCGCCGCGCTCGGACAGCTCGGCTGACCCGTCTCAGGACCCCTCCCACCAGGCACGACGGCCGATCTGAAACGATGCCCCTCCCTCCGCCATGGGCGGGGGGAATAGGGGCGGCAGGTGTCACGTTCCGGGGATATAGTTGAATCGTAAACATCCTAGGAGGGTGAGACCGGTGCAGTTCGGGATTTTCACGGTCGGCGATGTCACGACGGACCCCACCACGGGTCGGGAGCCGACCGAGCACGAGCGGATCAAGGCGATGGTCACCATCGCCCAGAAGGTGGAAGAGGTGGGCCTCGACGTCTTCGCGACCGGTGAGCACCACAACCGCCCGTTCGTGCCCTCGTCCCCGACCACCATGCTGGGCTGGATCGCGGCCCGCACCGAGCGGCTGATCCTGTCCACCTCCACCACGCTGATCACCACCAACGACCCGGTGAAGATCGCCGAGGACTACGCGATGCTCCAGCACCTGGCCGACGGCCGGGTGGACCTGATGATGGGCCGCGGCAACACCGGCCCGGTCTACCCGTGGTTCGGGCAGGACATCCGCCAGGGCATCCCGCTCGCGATCGAGAACTACGCGCTGCTGCGCCGGCTGTGGCGCGAGGACGTCGTCGACTGGGAGGGAAAGTTCCGCACCCCGCTGCAGGGCTTCACCTCCACGCCGCGGCCGCTGGACGACGTGCCTCCGTTCGTCTGGCACGGCTCCATACGCTCGCCGGAGATCGCCGAGCAGGCCGCGTACTACGGCGACGGGTTCTTCGCGAACAACATCTTCTGGCCCAAGCACCACTTCCGGAAGCTGGTGAACCTCTACCGGGAGCGGTACGCGCACTACGGGCACGGCACGCCGGAGCAGGCCATCGTCGGCCTCGGCGGGCAGGTGTTCATGCGCCGTAACTCGCAGGACGCCGTCCGTGAGTTCCGGCCGTACTTCGACAACGCGCCCGTCTACGGCCACGGCCCCTCCCTGGAGGAGTTCACGGCCGAGACGCCGCTGACCGTCGGCAGCCCGCAGGAGGTCGTCGAGAAGACGCTGACCTTCCGGGACACCTTCGGCGACTACCAGCGCCAGCTGTTCCTCGTCGACCACGCGGGCCTGCCGCTGAAGACGGTGCTGGAACAGCTCGACCTGCTGGGCGAGGTCGTCGAGGAGCTGCGCAAGGAGTTCGCCAAGAACCGCCCGGCCGAGGTGCCGGACGGCCCCACCCACGCGTCGCTGGTGGCCCAGCGTGACGCCAAGGCCCTTGAGGAGGTCGCACAATGAACGATGTCGTACGGATTCCGCAGCAGGCCGGCGCCCCGCGGCCGGTGAGGCTCGCGGTCGTGTCGGCCGGGCTGAGCGTGCCCTCGTCCACCCGGCTGCTGGCCGACCGGCTGGCCGAGGCCGCCCGGCAGCGGCTGGCGGCGGACGGGCACGAGGTCGAGGTGCACGTGGTCGAGCTGCGCGACCTGGCCGGTGACATCGCGAACAACATGGTGACGGGCTTCCCCTCGGGCGCCCTGGAGGAGGCGATCGAGACCGTCACCGGCGCGGACGGGCTGATCGCGGTCACCCCGGTCTTCTCGGCCTCCTACAGCGGGCTGTTCAAGTCGTTCTTCGACGTGATCGACAACACGGCCCTGGCCGGCAAGCCGGTGCTCGCCGCCGCGACCGGCGGCACGGCGCGCCACTCGCTCGCGCTGGAGCACGCGCTGCGGCCGCTGTTCGCCTACCTGCGGGCGATCGTGCTGCCCACCGCGGTGTACGCGGCGTCGGAGGACTGGGGCGGCTCAGGCGATCCGCTCACCGACACCCTGCCCACCCGCATCGACCGCGCGGCGGGCGAACTGGCGGACCTGGTCGGCGGCCGCCGGGGCGCCGCGGCCCCCGAAGCCGAGGCCGAGGCCGTCGTGCCGTTCGAGCAGCAACTAGCCGCTCTGCGGCCCGAATGACCGCTCAGCTCAGGAAGGAGCTCACATGATCGACAACTTCAACAGCTACCAGCCCGACGGTGAGCCCACCGCCGACCGCTGGGTCACCGCGCTGAGCCTGTTCGACGACAAGGAGCGCGAGGAGACCACCGCGGAGCGCTGGGAGCGGGCCGGGCTGTACTTCGAGGCGAAGCAGTACGCCGAGGCCGCCCGCCTCCTCGTCCAGGTCGTCGAGGAGGCCCCGGAGCAGACCGCCCCGCGGCTGCTGCTGGCCCGCGCCTACTACCACTCCGCGCAGCTGAGCCGCGCCGAGGAGCAACTGCGTGAGGTGATCGCGCGCGACCCGGTCGAGCACTACGCCCATCTGATGCTGGGCCGTACGCTCCAGCGGCAGGGGCGCGCCGAGGAGGCCGGGACATGGCTGCGGATGGCCGAGGCGTTCTCCACGGGCCAGGCGCCCGAGCTGGACTGACCGGTCTGACCGGTCCGAGCGGACATGACAGGGCGGCGGCCGGACCTGAGGGTTCGGCTCTTCCGTGATGGTGGTGGACGATTCATCGCCGTCGGCCACGCTGCCCGGGACGTACGCGGAGTGCACCAGGGGCGGCAGGCGCTG
>NZ_JBSFMM010000370.1:0-6498 GCF_053599555.1 Streptomyces sp. NPDC000941 | reverse complement strand
CGGGCGCCCGGCCGGCGGGCCACCCCCGACCGAGTGCCGGTGTAGCGGCCCGCAACCCCCCCCCCCCCCCCCCCCCGGGGGGGGGGGCCCCCCCCCCCCCCCCCCCCGCTCCGATCTGCCCGAGAAGGGATCTCAGCCTCAATGGCAGGCCACATCCAAGACCGTTGGTACAAGACCGAGCCCGGCCCGAACGGCAAGCCCGTCAAGGTCAAGACCGACCGCCACGGCACCGGCATGCGCTACCGCGCCCGGTACATCGGCCCCGACGGCACCGAGAAGTCCAAGAGCTTCCCCGACCGACAGAAGCGCCTCGCTGAGCAGTGGCTGACGCACATCGAGGCGGACATGTCGCGCGGGCAGTACGTCGACCCGACCGCCGGTCGAATCACCTTCCGGCAGTACGCGGAGAAGTGGCTGGCTGCCCTGACGACGGATCTCACCAGTCGCGCGGCGGTCGAAGGACGTATCCGGCTGCACGCGCTGCCGC
This sequence comes from Streptomyces sp. NPDC000941, assembly GCF_053599555.1. Lineage (NCBI taxonomy): Bacteria > Bacillati > Actinomycetota > Actinomycetes > Kitasatosporales > Streptomycetaceae > Streptomyces > Streptomyces sp. NPDC000941. The sequence goes on along the minus strand of NZ_JBSFMM010000370.1, from coordinate 6,011 downwards.
ATCTCGGTAGCCGCCCCATCGGATCGTTCCAGGCCGAGCACATTCGTGACTGGATCAGCCAGCTCGAAGAGACCGTTCAGGCTCCGGCGTACCGGCGCCACATCTTCGAGGCTGTTTCCTCCGTGCTGAACGCGGCCGTTGACGACAAGCTGTTGGGCTCGAATCCCTGCCGAGCGCGGTCCGTCAAGGCACCGCGTGCGCTGCCGACGCGGGTGCACCCCTGGACGGCAGAGCAGTTGTTCTCGGTCCGTGCTGGGCTCCCAGAGCGCTACCGCGCGATGGCCGATGTCGGCGGCGGGTGCGGTTTGCGGCAGGGGGAGATCTTCGGTCTCGCCGTCGACAACATCGGGGATCTCGGTTGGCTGTATGTACGCCAGCAGGTCAAGAAGGTTCGCGGGACACTGGTCTTCGCCCCGCCCAAGCGTGGCAAGCTGCGGGACGTGCCGCTCGACCGCGAGGTGTCGGCAGCACTGGCGGAGCACATGAAGGCGTTCCCGCCTGTGGAGGTGTCCCTGCCTTGGCTCACACCGACCGGCCCGAAGGTCACCAAGCGACTCGTCTTCACGGCCTACGCGGGTACTGCGCTGTGGAGCAACGCGTTCAATGCCCAGGCGTGGAAACCGGCGTTGTCGGCCGCTGGCATCATCCCGAGGCCGGAGAGGGGCCAGCGGCACGCGGTCGCACGCGAGCACGGGATGCATGCCCTGAGGCACTTCTACGCCTCGGTGCTGCTGGACGCTGGGGAGAACATCAAGGCACTGAGTCTGTACCTGGGACACAGTGATCCAGGCTTCACGCTCCGGGTGTACACGCACCTCATGCCGAGCAGCGAGACACGGACACGAGCGGCCATCAGCGCCATGTACAAGACGGCCGGTCGCACCCATGACGGCCCACAGACGGCCCAAGCAGCCTGAGACGGCCCCTCACTGGTGAGAAACATGCTGGTGAGGGGCCGTTTTGACCCCGACTCCGGCAAGTAACACCCCATCTTGCCGTACGCCAAGCTCGCGACGGAAACCCATTCCCCACCGCTTACGAGTCGCCCATCACAGTTCCCCATCCCAGTCGCCCAATCCATACGAAAGGGCCGGAGCCTGTTCCGAGGCCCCGGCCCTTTCAGCGATTACTTCGAGTCAGCGATCACTCACCCGCCGGAGCCGCCTTCTTCTTGCGGACGAAGAAGACCGCGCCGCCACCGATCACGACGAGCGCCACGGCGACACCCGCGATGATCGGGGTGTTGCTGCTGCTGCCGGTCTCGGCGAGGTCGCCGCCGCTGCTGTCCGCGCTGCTGCCGCCGGCCGACGCCGGGCTCGGCTGCGAGGACGGGGTCTCGTCACCGCTGCCACCGCCGGTGCTCGCGGTCTTGCAGTCCAGCACGCCGGAGAAGGTCTTCTCGAAGCCGTTCGGACCGGTGATCGTGAACTTGTAGGCCTGGTCCTCCTTCACCGGGGCGGTGACGGTCTCGGACTTGCCGGCCTCGATGGTGTGCTTCTCGCCGAGGAGCTCGAAGGTGAACGCCTCGTCGCCCTTGTTCGTCGCGGTGATGTCCACGCCGCCCTTGGCGCAGTTCTTCTCGGCGGACAGCGCCGGGATCGGGCCCTTCTTCGCCCAGTCCGCGGTGGCGGTGGCGGAGACGGTGGACTCGCTGGAGCCGGCCAGGATCTGGGTCTGGCTCTTGGTGGCGCTGGCGAACGCGCGGCCGACCGGGACCTTGGTGGCGGCCTGGGCGGTCAGCGAGGCGCTGCCGTCGGCGGCACCGGCCGGCACGTCGAAGTAGAGCTCGCTGCCGTCGGAGGCACTGGTGACCGTCTTGCCGTCCTTGTCGACGACCTTGACGCCGGAGGCGGCGGTGTCACCCGGGGCGACCGTGACGCTGTCCCCGTTGGTGTGGACCTTGATCGGGCCCAGGCGCTCACCGGACTTGCCGGAGACCGCGGGCGGGTCCAGGGTCAGCGACGCCTTGGGCTCCTCGAGGCTCTGCGCGCTCTTCTCGAGGTAGTCGGCCAGCTTCTCGGCCGCGGGGTCGGCCGCGTCGACGTCGGCGCCGTCCGAGAAGCGCCAGATGGCGACCTGGGTGCCGGCAGCCGCGGTCTTCTCCGTCAGAGGGCCGGAGTCCGCCTTGGCCGCGAGCGCGGAGAGGTCATTGACCTGCGGGTAGGAGTTCTGCAGGATCCAGTTGATCTTGCCCGCGTTGGTGTTGTGCGCCAGCGATGTGGCGCTCCAGGACTTCTCCTCGTACTTCGCCTTGCTCTGCGTCGGGTTGTGGAGGTCGATGCAGTAGGTCTGGATGGTGCCGCCGTTGTCGACCGCCATCTCGAACAGGCCGGCGCCGACCTTCTGGTCCTTGCCCTTGTCGTGGATGACGGCCTGGTCAAAGGTCTTGAGACCGCTGAGCGTGGCGGTGGCACCGCCCTGACTCGGAGGCGCATCGTCCGCTGCGGCGGTACCGGCCGTGACTATCGCACCCGCCGCGACCAGGCCCGAGGCCAGGACAGCGGCGGCAAGGCGAGCAACGCCCCGCCTCTTTACAGAAATCATGGTTTCCCCTTCGGGCGAGCGCCAGTCTGTGGGTGCGCCTCGCCAGCGAACTCAAAACTCAGAAGCCCCCGTTGGCACCAGGGATCCTAGGGAGAACCCTCGTCCCGTTCCCCAGGAATACCAAGGCCCAACCGATCCGAATCGAAATCGTTATCTCATCACACCGTCACCCCTGACCTGGCTTTATCGATAAATCCCCGAGAATCAGGGGGATGTTGTCCCAGTCGGTACGTTTAAAAGAGGTTTAGCCTGCGAGACCCGGCGAAACGCGGATGTACCACGCGCCAGATCGTGTCCGACCGCCACCGCGTCGATATCCGCGGTGATCCACCGCCTGGCCCCGCCGCCGTCCTCCCGCAGCCGATCCCCCGGCCGCTCCGCCCCCTGCCGATCAGCCCCCGGTCGCCCCGTCCCCAGTTGCCCCGTTCCCGGTCGCTCCGCCCCCAGCCCCTCCGCCCCGGGGCGCTCCGTCGGCCGCTCGCCCGGCCACCCGCCGCGCGGCTCTCCCCGCCGATCCCACGGCCTGTCACCCTGCCGATCCCCCGGCCGCTCTTCCGCCCGCTCCCGTACCCGTAACGTGCCGTGCACGACCAGCGGTTCGCCGAGCGAGACCGACGCCGCCACATTGACCGCGAGCCCCCGCCAGGCCCAGACCGTGTAGAAGCTCGTGTACGCGTCCATCCACGCTTCCCGCGCCCGATCCCAGCGCCGCGCCGTCACCGCCAGCCTGAACCGGGCCACCGCGACACCGGCCGCCGTCTCCCAACAGTCCGGCCGCGTCGCGGTATTGCCCATCACCGTCAGCCAGGTCTCGTTCAACCGAGCCGCCTCCCCCGTCACTTCTCCGCGCTCGCATCCCCTTCCGCCTTCATGCTGCACCCGATCGCGCAAGCCCGCGGGGGCCTGTGGGCTACTCCCCGGTTGTGGACAACTCGGCCCCCCGGCCGGGTGAGCCGAGCCCGCCCGCCACGGCCCCGCCCGCCGCGATCACGTACTGCTTCCGTACCTCCCGGTAGCGCGCCAGCTCCGCCGTCACCGGCGCCAGCACCCGCGTCAGCCCGCGCTCCGCGGCCACCTCTCGAATCCGCTGCTCCGCCGCCAGCCCGTACCGCCGCGCGGGCCCCCGGGCCGCCAGCCCGCACCCCCAGGCCAGCGCCGGACCGCCGACCCCGGCCGCCGCGGCCGGCAGCGCGGGCAGCCACCACTCCACACCGCCGAACACCCCGGCCACCACCGCCAGCAGACCCGCCACCCCCACCAACAACACCGCCGCCAGCGCGACTTGCGCCGCAGCCACCACCGACCACCACAGGGGCCGGGACAGCCGACGCTCCGCCGTCGCGGCCACCGCCTCGTCCACCGCGTCCGGCAGCCCCTTGCCGCCCCACGCCGCCGCCTCCCGTACGGCCTGTGCCCAGGGCGCGGGCAACCCCGCCGTCGCCTCGTCCGCCAAGGCCCGTACCGCCTCCTCCACTGCGGGCCGGGCGGTGACCGCGGCCACCGCCGCCGCCTTCGCCCTCGCCCCCGGGATCTCCAGCGCCGTCCCGGCCCGTCCCCCGCCCGCGCCACTGCTCGTTCCGCCCGCGCCACTGCTCTCCCCGCCCACGCCGCTGCTCCGCCCGCCCGCCCTGTCCTGCTCCCACGACCACACAGCACCCGCCCGCCTCCGCTGCCGCAGCCGCCCCCAGGGGGTCCCGCACGCCCACCGCGCGTCGCGCAGCCAGGCGCGCTCCGCCGCCTGCCCGGCCGCCACCGCGCCAGCCGCGTCCGCCAGCCGCTCCTCGAACTCCGCCCGGGCCCGCGCGGAGAAGCCGACCGGCGCCCCGTCCGCCACGTACTGCGGGCGCAGCCGCTCCATCGCGCCGTCCACATCCGCCGCCAGCCGCCGCTCCGCCGCCCCGCATTCGGCGGTGAGCCGGCCCAGGGCCTCCCGCAGCTCCCCGATGCCCGCGCCGGTCACCGCGGACAGCGCGAGGACGGTCGCCCCCGGCTCCCCGTGCTCGCCCAGCGCGAGCCCGTCCTCGTCCAGCAGCCGCCGCAGATCGTCCAGCACCTGGTCGGCGGCCTCGCCGGGCAGCCGGTCCACCTGGTTGAGCACGACGAAGGTCACCTCGGCGTATCCGGCCAGCGGCCGCAGATAGCGCTCGTGCAGCACCGCGTCCGCGTACTTCTCCGGGTCCACCACCCACACCACCGCGTCGACCAGCCCGAGCAGCCGCTCCACCCGTTCGCGGTGCCCCGGGGCCGCCGAGTCGTGGTCGGGCAGATCGATCAGGACGAGCCCGCGCAGCGTCGGGTCGTACGGATAGGCGGGGCGGCGGCGGTCCCGGTGCGGGATGTCCAGCCGGTCGAGCAGGCCGTCGGCGTGGTCGGTCCACGCGCAGGCGAGGGGCGTGGCGGTGGTGGGGCGCCGGATGCCGGCCTCGGACACATACGCCCCGGCCAGGGCGTTGAAGAGGGTGGACTTGCCGCTTCCGGTGGCCCCGGCGAGGGCCACGACGGTGTGTCCGAGCGGATGCCGCCCCCGCGCGACGGCCTCGTCGAGCACCCGCCCCGCCTCGCCGAGGGTGCGCCCGTCCAGCCGGGTGCGGGACAGCCCGACCAGCTCGCGCAGCGCGTCGAGGCGCGGCCGCAGGGCGCCGGTGACAAAGCCGCGGCCGCCGTGCTCGTACGCCGGCGTGTACGGCTCGCACGCCGCGCCGCCGCGCGCCCCGGCGTACCCGCTCTGCCGCGCGCCGTCCCCCTCGCCATACCTCTCGCGGTACCTCTCGCGGTACGTGTCGCCGTACGCCTGGCCGCCCCCTTCGCCGTACGCCCCGCCACGCCCTCCGCCATACGCCCCTTCGCGCCCCTGGCCGTACCCCTCGCCGCGGTTCGCCTCCCCCACCGGCCCATTCCGCCGCTCCTCCGCCGCGACGGGCGGTCCGGGCGGCCGGCCCACCACCCGCCGTGCGATCAGGCCGTCGTCCCATGTCTGCCGGGGTGGTGCGGGCTCGCGGGCGACGCTCTCCTGAGGGGGCGCGCTTTCCGGCTCGGACGTCGCAGTGGCCGTCACGGCCGTCACCTCTCCTTCTGCAGTACGGACAGCGCGGCGATGAGCCGGACCTGGTGGTCCGGGGTGACGTCGAGGGCGTCGAGCGGGGCCAGCCGCCGGTCGCGCTCCGCCGCCAGGACCCGTCCGACGCAGTCGTCGAGCAGCCGCCGACCGCGGTCGCCCAGCCGCAGCGCGCCGTGCGCGCCCAGCGTCTCGGCCAGCCGCTCGCCCGCCGTACGGGTGCGGCGCCCGCCGATGAGCGATGCCACCAGCAGCGCTGCGGCTTCGTCGGGGGCGCAGTCGGCGCCGCCCTCGGCGGCCCGGGCGGCCACCTCCTCCTCGGCCAGCTCCTCGACACAGCGCCGCCAGCGCCGTACGGCCACGCCGATCCGCTCCCCGGCGCCGCGCGCGTCGCACGGCGCGAGCCCGGCGC
>NZ_JBSFMM010000369.1:0-6532 GCF_053599555.1 Streptomyces sp. NPDC000941 | reverse complement strand
CCGCCGCTGTGGCCGGCGGCCGCGAGCCAGGTCTTCGAGGCGGGCGATGAGCTGGCGGTGGGGCAGGCGGTGCGGCAGCAGTACGTCGCGGTGCGGCTGCGCGACCGTATCGATCTGCATCTGCGAGAAGGCGCCACGCTGCGCTTCAGCCAGGACCCGGCCGCCTATCTCCCCGTGGTGTACACCCGGTACGAGGGCACCGAATGCCTCAACTACTCGCCGCCGCTGTACGCGCACGGCTGCCGTACGGTCGCGGTCACCGGCCGCGGTGTCATCGACGGGCAGGCCGACGCCGAGCACTGGTGGAACTGGACGAAGGGCGCGGGCGGCGGGCCGTCCCCCGAGTCGGTGGACAAGAAACAGCTGCTGGCGTGGGCCGAAGCCGGCGTGCCGGTCGCGGAGCGGGTGTTCGGCGCCGGACACCATCTGCGGCCCAACCTGATCCAGTTCTACGACTGCCGCGATGTCCTGATCGAGGGCGTCACGGTGAAGAACTCGCCGATGTGGAACATCCACCCGGTGCTCTGCCGCAACGTCACCGTGCGCGGCGTGACCGTGGACAGCCCCGTCGGCCCCAACAATGACGGCTGCAACCCGGAGTCCTGCGCCTATGTGCTCATCCAGGACTGCGTGTTCGACACCGGCGACGACTGCGTGGCCTTCAAGGCCGGCAAGAACGCCGACGGGCGGCGCGTGAACGTCCCGTGCGAACACGCCCTGGTGGAGCGGTGCGAGATGCGGGCCGGACACGGCGGCGTCACCATCGGCAGCGAGACGACCGGCGGCGTCCGCGACATCCTCGCCCGCGACTGCCGCATGGACAGCCCGCAGCTCGACCGGGCGATCCGGATCAAGTCCAATCCGGTGCGCGGCGGCTTTGTACGCGACATCACCTGCCACGACATCACGGTCGGCCAGGTGGCGGACGCCGTCATCGAGATCGCGCTCAACTACGAGGGCGTCGAGAGCGGGGCCTACTACCCGGACGTACGGGACATCGCCGTGCACCGGCTCACCGCGCAGACCGGCCGCAGGCCCTGGAACCTGGTCGGCAACGACGCCAATCCCATCCGCGACGTCCTGTTCAGCGACTGCGTCTTCGCCGAGGTGGCCGGCCCCGGCGAGGTGCGGAACGTGACGGGGCTGGTGCTGCGCCGTGTCGTCGTGGGCGGGCAGGAGGCCGTGTCCGATGGGTGACTGGACCCGGGCGGACGCCATCGTGGCCCGGGTCGCCCGGCCGCGCTTCCCGGACCGCGAGTTCCCCGTCACCGCGTACGGGGCGCGCGGCGACGGCCGCACGGACTGCTCGGCGGCGCTGCGCCGGGCCGTCGCGGCCTGCGCCGCGGCGGGCGGCGGCCATGTGACCGTGCCCCCCGGAACGTACGCCACCGGGCCCGTCCACCTGCTCAGCCACGTCGATCTGCACCTGGAGGAGGGCGCCCGGCTGCTCTTCAGCCGGGACCCGGCCGCCTACCTCCCACCGGTCCTCACGCGCTTCCAGGGCGTGGAGATGTACGGCTACTCGCCCTTCATCTACGCCCAGGGCCGGCGGAACATCGCGGTCACCGGCCGGGGCGTGCTCGACGGGCAGGCCGACGAGGAGCACTGGTGGCCCTGGTCGGGGCAGGCGGAGTTCGGCTGGCTGCCCGGGATCCGGCAGCAGGAGGACGACTGGCCGGACCTGTGGCGGCAGGCCGAGGCGGGCGATCCGGTCGAGCGGCGCGTGTACGCGGACGGCTTCCGTTTCCGGCCCAACTTCGTGGAGTTCCAGGACTGCCACGGGGTACTGGTAGAAGGCGTGACGATCGTGCGCTCCCCGATGTGGGAGATCCATCCCGTGCTGAGCACCGGTGTGCTCATCCAGGACGTGACGATCGACAGCCCCGGCCCCAACAATGACGGCATCGACCCGGAGTCCTGCCGGGACGTGGTGATCCGCCGCTGCGATATCACCGCGGGCGACGACTGCATCGCCATCAAGTCGGGGCGGGAGGCCGACGGCCGGCGGGTGAACGTGCCGAGTGAGAACATCGTGATCGAGGACTGTGTGCTGCGCCACCGCTACGGCGCGATCACCCTCGGCAGCGATATGACCGGCGGCATCCGCGATGTGTACGTACGCCGCTGCCGCATCGGCGGCCCCGGGCTCTACTTCGGCCTCTACATCAAGACCAACTCCGTACGCGGCGGCTACGCCGAGAACATCCAGCTCGCCGACCTCACCGTCACCCATCTCCGCAAGGAATTCCTGAGCTGCGACTTCCACCGCGGGGAGGGCGATACGGGGTCGTATCCGCCGCGGGTGCGGGACATCGGCATCCGGGACGTCACGGTGGACCACGCCAGGCGCGCCCTGCTCGCCCGCGGCTACGGCCACGCCCCGATCGACGGGCTGCGCCTGGCAGACTGCCACTTCGGCTCGCTGGCGGAGGCCGACCGGATCGAACACGTCGATGGCCTGGTACAAGAGAGGGTGACTGGTGCGCGAAAGGAATGAGCCGGAACGGCCCCGACGGTACGACTACTGCCCCTGGGAGTTCTGGGGCGCGGCCACCGAGGAGGAGCGCGCGGAGCAGCTGGACCACCAGCGGCGGCTTGCCGAGCGGCTGGCCTCGGGCGGCGGCGAGGCCGAGTTCGCCGAGCGGGTCTTCGTCTCGCCGTGGGCGGGAGTGTTCACCGAAAGGCTGCGGATGGGTGAGCGCTCGTACATCGGCGCGCACGCGGTGGTCACCGACGATGTGGCCATGGGCCGCGACTGCACCCTCAACCCCTTTACGACGGCGCGCGGCCGGCTCCAGCTCGGCGACGGGGTGCGGGTGGGCGCGCACACGTCGCTGCTGGGCTTCAACCACTCGTTCGCGCCCGACCGTCCGGTGCACCGCCAGCCGCTCACCTCGGCCGGGATCGTGATCGGCGACGATGTGTGGATCGGTTCGCATGTGGTGGTGGTCGACGGGGTCACCATCGGCGACCACTGTGTGATCGGGGCGGGCGCGGTGGTCACCAAGGACCTTCCGCCCTGGTCGATCGCCGCGGGAAACCCGGCGCGGCGGCTGCGCGACCGGCGGGACGGGCAAACCGCTCCGGGCCCTCGTTCGGTGGACGCCCTGGATGTGCGGCTGGAGCGGTTCGCCGCGCGCGCCCGCGAGCAGGCGCCTGACGTCCTCGCCCGCTGCCGGGACGGCGACACCTGGACCGACCGTCCGGGAGCGGCCCGTACGGTGCGCTCGGTGTGCGACGCCGTGGAGATCGCTGATGTGCTGCTGGGCGTTCCCCCACCGGGGTCGGACGGCGCGGAACTCGCCGAGCGGCTGCGCTCCCTCCAGGACCCGGACACCGGCCTGGTCCCGGAGTACGGCGCCGGTCCACCGTCCCTGGCCGACGACACCGCGATGTACCACATCCTGTCCGTCGGCTACGCCCTCGACCTGCTGGGCTCCGGCTTCGCCCATCCCGTACGCGCCGTGCAGGACCTCGCGCCCGCCGAGCTCATGGACCGCCTGGACAAGCTGCCGTGGCGCACCGAGGCCTGGCGCTCGGGCCACTGGGTGGACGGGCTCGGCACAGCCGTCCTGCGCGATCTCGACGGTTTCGGGCTGCGCGCCCCCGCGGCCGAGGCGCTGTTCGGCTGGCTGCTCACCCGTGCCGACCCCGGCCACGGGCTGTGGGGCGCCCCGGGCGCGGCCGACCGGTGGCGGCAGCCGGTCAACGGCTTCTACCGGGCCACCCGCGGTACGTTCGCGCAGTTCGGGCTGCCCTTGCCGTATCCGGAGCGGACCGTGGACACCGTGCTCGCGCACAGCCGGGACCCCGCGTTCTTCGGCCCGGACCGCGGTGACGCCTGCGACGTCCTCGATGTGATCCATCCGTTGTGGCTGTGCGCCCGGCAGACCGGGCACCGGATCGCCGAGGGCCGCGACTGGGCGCGCGGGCAGTTGGAGCGGCTGCTCGGGCGGTGGCAGGACGGCGCCGGGTTCTCCTTCGCGCTGGAGCCCGGCGGCCGTGCGCCCCATGTGCCCGGTCTTCAGGGGACGGAGATGTGGCTGGCCATCGCCTGGCTGCTCGCCGACCACCTCGGCGTCTCCGACGCGCTCGGCTACCGGCCCCGAGGGGTGCACCGGCCGGAACCGGCGCGCCACGGGCTGGGCTGACCCGCCGGGCCACCCACCGGGTGAGGCGGCCCCGCCGGGCGGCGTCGACCCACCCGACGAGGCTGCCGCCGCCCGACGGAGCCGGCCCACCGGACGCGGTCACGGCGGCCACGGTCCGTCGTCCCATGGCCCGTCGCTCCCGGCCCGCGCCGCCCGCATCCGTAGCGCCTGGGAAAGCACCTGCGCGGTCACCCAGGAGGGGTTCCAGGTGTTGCTGGTGCCGCGCGCCTGCCAGTTGGTGGGGAAGAACCCCTCGGCCTGCTCGCCGAGCCCTTCGAAGCCCCACTCCCCCGCCTTGGTGCAGATGCCCTGCCCGAAGGCGTGCAGGATCTGCTCGCCCAGCCGGCGATACACCTCGCGGCCCGTCAGCTCGCCGAGCCTGGCGAGCTCGTACGCCGGGAAGAACACGTCCACGTGGTGGTTCTGCACGCTCACCCCCGGCCACCCGGCCGCCCTGAAGCCGGAGTCGAACGGCGGGTCCCACTGGTAGACCCAGGTCAGCAGCCAGTCGGCTGCCTCTTCGGCCCAGGCGCGGCGACGCTCGCCACCGGTGAGCAGCAGCAGTTCGTACACGCACAGGAAGTACGCGATGCCGCCCTCCTTGTCCTCGCAGACGGCGTCGAGCGTGGCGCGGGCGAAGGGTGTGGCCCAGTCGCCGGCGTGGCGATGGCGGTAGTGCGCGACGAGTCGTTCGGCCCGGCGCAGCATATGGGCCTCACCGGTGATCCGGTGGGCCTTGAGCAGGGCCAGAACGCACACCAGCCCGGCCGCGCCCGGCTCCTGGGGCAGCGGGCTGCCGTCCAGCCGCCAGCCGAGCGGCGGCACGGTGGCACACGCCGTGTCCACGCCCTCGGTCAGCGCCCGGACCCAGCGCCGCGGCACGGCGTGGCCATGGCTCCCCAGCAGCTCGATGACATCCGCGAGGTCGCACAGAGCGTCACCGTACGCCCGGGACGAGACGAAGGTCTCGCCGTCGCGTTCGAAGGCCGACCAGGCGCGGTCCTGGGTGGAGTAGAAACTCATCCGCAGGCCGGGCGGGGCACCGGCGGCGCTGCCGTCGAGGTAGAAGTCGACGGCCCGGCGGCAGCGGTCGACGCGCCAGGGCTGGTCGCGCTCCAGGCCGATGCGGGCGTCGCACCAGGCGAGTTTGAGGCTCTGGCCGGTCCAGCCGTACAGGAAGCCGGGGGTGTGTCCGGGCCCGGCGAACTTGAGGAATCCGGCGGCCCCTTGGGTTTCGTACCAGCGGCGGTCCATGGCCGCCGTCTTGTGGTGGACGATCTGGTCCAGGGTGAGGGGCCGGGCGCCTTCGGGGGCGTACAGTCCGAGCCCTTGGTGCACCAGCCGCCGGAAGCCGTGGCCCGGGCGGACCGGGGACCCCCAGTCCAGGGCGTAGTGCGCGCGGTGGACGGCGCCGGGCGGAAGATCGAGGTAACCGCCGTCGTACGGGGCGGTTTTCCCCTTGTGGACGTACGCCGTGTCCGGGACGCCGTTGAACATCAGCGCGCCGCTCATCGCGAGCAGCGAGATACGGCCGCGTTGGACCGCCCCGAGGGAGCCGCTGCCGGGCTCCGTCGCGTACAGGGTGGCATACCAGGTGTGGGGCGCGTGGCCGCGGGTGCGCCACTCCGCGTGCGCGCATGGGACGGGCAGCCGGTGTTCCTCGACCACGAGGGCGCGGTGCGGGCCGACACCGAGCCGGGGCACGGTGCGGTCGGGGTCGGCGGACGGGTTGCCCCGGTAGAGCACCTGCGGCAGGGTGACGGCGGAGGCCCTGCGGCACGGCAGCGGAAGCACCACGCCGAGTACGGCGTCCTCGTACCCGCGCTCACCGGTATTGCGCCACGTCACGTCCATGCGCAGCAGACCCCGTACGAACGCGAAGGCGACCTCGACCGCGAGGCCGCCGACCTCGCAGCACACCGCCAGCCCTTCTGCCGTCCGGCGGACCTCGGGCTCGTGCGCGCCGGGCAGGGCGATGTGCCAGGGGCGGCCGGTGGACATGGCCAGCATGCGGCTCAGGGGGGCGGCGAAGCACAGGGCTTCATCAGCCGCTCCGGCCCGGTCCGCCGCCCCGTGCCGGAAGGCGACCCGCGCCGCGCCCTGCTCCGTGGTGAGCTCAAGGCTCTTGTCACCGTTCGCGATCCGGAACACCGGCGACTCCCCCTCACCGACAACTGTCATTGCGCGCACGGGTGTTGACCCTTGCGACGCCCAGCGTGACCATTATGGCATTCAGATGGCATACCAGTGGAGTTCCACACCCGAAGAGGAGTGTGAGCATGCGTCAGGCACCCAGGGACGAGGAGGGCGGCTCCCGTTCGCGCCTCAGCCGTCGAAAGTTCGTCGCGGCCGGTGCGGCGGCCGGCACCGCGGCCCTGACC
>NZ_JBSFMM010000368.1:0-6536 GCF_053599555.1 Streptomyces sp. NPDC000941 | reverse complement strand
GTGACGTACGGGGCCTGCCGCGCAGCCGTACGACGGCCACGGCGGCCAGGGCGCACGCCGCGGCGAGGACCGCCAAGGCGCCCGGCGTCGCGGCCAGCCGGCCGGCGAGGTGGCGGATCTCCGCTACCGCCATGGACGGCCGGGTCAGCAGAATCCCCACGCCGACCGCGGCCAGCACCACCTGGCCCGCGGCCCGCTCCAGCACCACCGCGCGCACCCCCCGGCCGACATCACCGGCGTCGCGCCCGTGCCGCACCGCGCGGTGCACATCGCCGAGGACACCGCCGGGCAGCGCCGCGTTCAGGAACAGGGCCCGGTAGTAGTCCGCCACGGCCGCGCCCAGCGGCAGCCGGATGCCCAGCGCCCGGGCCACCAGACACCAGCGCCAGGCGCTGAAGACCGTGGTGAACAGGCCCAGCCCAAGCGCCGCCAGAAGCGTCACGGCGTCGATCCGGCGCACGCCGTCCAGAAAGGCGCCCGTACCCACCCGCCACACCACCACGCCGAGGATGACCGCACCGGCGATCGTGCCGAGCCGCGCCTTGAGCGCCCCCGCGTTCACGACGCCCCGCCCGTCGTCCCGGGCAGCGCCAGCAGATCGCTGTGGTGCACCACCACCCGCAACTCGCCCGCGGCGCACGCCGCCAGGCGGTCCCGCAGATACGCCTCGGCGCGCGGCGCCAGAACCGGCCGCTGTTCACAGGCCGCCTCGACCCAGCCACGCAGCCACTGGGCCGTCAGCGCGGACTCGCCCGCGCCGAGCCGCCATGGGCTGCTGTGCACCCGCACCGACGCGCCCCGCAGAGCAAAGGCGTCGGAGGCCACCATGATCGCGTCAGGCCCCAGCAGACCGCCCCGGCGCTGATGGGCGTTGAACGCCTCAGCGATCTCGCCGTCAAACGGGTCTGCCGGGGAAAGCTCGACCCGCCCCACCACCGACAGCGCCAGCAACACCGGACAACCGGCCTCGGCGCAGGCGGCGACCAGCGCGTCCACTTCGTCCCGGGTCAGCACGTCAAGCAGAGCGGACGCCGTCACCAGCGAGGCCCCGGCCAGATCCTCCGCGGCCAGCTCGCCGAGGTCCGCGCGCCGGGTCAGAACCGTGACACCGGCGCCGTCTTCGGTCGTGGCCGGCGTCTGCGCGGCGGCCCGGCCCAGCAACGCCGGATCGCGGTCGTACAGCACCCAGTGCTGGGGGCCGGGCAGCCGGGGCGCGAGCCAGCGGCCCATGGAACCCGTGCCGCAGCCCAGGTCGTGGATCACCAGACCGCCGGGCCGCCCGGCCTCCGCCAGCCAGCCGCGCAGCGGGTCGAGGAGTTCCACGGCGCGGGCCGCGGCGTCGGCGCGCTCCCGCAGCTCCAGCCACTCCGGCTGGTACAGCGGCACGTCGGTGGTGTTCATGCGGCCCTCCGTGGTTCGCATCGAAGCTGTTCCAGCACGTCGGCCATCCGCCGCGCCGTCGTCTCCCATCCGCCCAGAGCGGCGCGCCGCCCCCGAGCGGCCGCCTTCAACCGCCCCCGCACACCCGGTCCGACGAGCCAGCCGCGCAGCGCCGCCACGAGCGCCGCAGGGTCCCGCGGAGGCACGAGGAAGCCCGGCAGTCCGCCGTCGGGAGCCCGCCCCAGCGCCTCCGGGACCCCGCCCACGGCCGTCGCCAGCACCGGAATGCCCCGCGCCAGGGCCTCGGTCACGACCATGCCGTACGTCTCGGCGTACGAGGTGAGCACCAGCAGGTCGGCCGCCGCATAGCCGGCGTCCAACTCCGCACCGGCCCGCGGTCCCGCGATCCGCACCCGGTCGCCCAGGCCGTGCTCGTCGACCAGTTCGCGCAGCCGGGTCACATAGTCGGGGTCCTGGCCGAGGCCGCCGACACACAGCAGGCTCCACGGCAGGTCGGCCACCTCGGCCAGGGCCTCGATCAGCACGTGCTGCCCCTTGCGCGGGGTCACCGACGCGACGCACAGCAGCTGTGAGGCGCCGTCGGTGCCGGGCGCCAGGGGCGCGAGGTCCGCGCCGGGCGCGGCGACGTGCACCCGGGCGGGGGCGAGCCCGTGGTGGGCCACCAGCCTGCGGGCCGCCCAGTCACTGGTCGCCACCACGGCCGGGACGGCGCGCAGCGTCTTGCGCTCCAGCGCGTCCAGGTCCGCCGCCCGGCCGGGGGTGAGCCCCGTCTCGTCGCCCAGCGGCAGATGTACCAGCACCGCCAGCCGCAGCCGCCGCGCCTCGGGCACGACGATGTACGGCACGGCGCAGGCCACAAGACCGTCGAGGAGGACGACGCTGCCGTCCGGCCGCTCGGCGAGGACACGGGCCAGCTCCGCGCGTGCCTCGGGGTCCGGCTGCGGCCAGCTGCCCGCGACGGCGTGCTCGTGGACCTGCCAGCCGGCGCCCGGCAGCTCCCGGCACACCCGGCGGTCATAGGTGTTGCCACCGCTCGGCGCGGCCGGATCGGCCACGCCACCGGGCATGACGAAGTGCATGGAGCGCGGGTCCGTCGTGGTGGCGTCGGCGCGGCTCATCGGGTGCGCTCTCACAGATCCCGCTCGTAACTCGCCCAGGCGATATGCGACTCGTGCAGCGTGACCGTCAGCCCCGAAAGCCCCCGTGCCCCCTCGCCCAGCTCCCCGGCGGCCACCCGGTCGGCGAGGCGGTCGGCGATGACCTTCGCCAGGAACTCCGTACTGGTGTTGGTACCGGCGAAGGCGGGCTCCTCGTCGAGGTTGCGGTAGTTCAGCTCGCCGACCACCGCGTTCAGCTGCTGGGTGGCGAGGCCGATATCGACCACGATGTTGTCGGCGTCCAGCTCGGCGCGCCGGAAGGTGGCGTCCACCAGGAACGTCGCCCCGTGCAGGCGCTGCGCGGGCCCGAAGACCTCTCCGTGGAAGCTGTGAGCGATCATCAGGTGATCACGAACGGTGATGCTGAACAACGAACGACCCTCCAGGTACGGCACGGCTGCTTGCGGCCCTCGACCGGGCCGCGTGATGTAGTACGGCCGACCCGTCGACCTGGTTCAGAGCCGCGCTGGATTGTGCCGGATCCTGCCGGATCATCCTGACTGTTGCGACCGTTCGGACCGCTTTTCGGACCGCTCAGCCGACTCTTCGGCCGACCCGTACCGCACGCGGTGGCACAGCCCCGGCAGCTCCCCGGACGCGAGGCGGGGCAGCACCTCCGGCAGCTCCTCGAAGGCGCACTCCCCGGTCACCAGCGCGTCGAGGGCGGGGTCGGCCAGCAGCTCCAGCGCCAGCGCCAGCCGGTCGGCGAAGGTGCGGCGCGAGCCCCGGGCCGGGGACACCGTTCCCACCTGGCTGCCGCGCACGACCAGACGGCGGGAGTGGAATGCCTCGCCCAGCGGCAGGCTGACCCGCCGGTCGCCGTACCAGCTCAGCTCCAGGACCGTCCCCTCCGGCGCGAGCAGTTCGAGGCCGCGCGCGAGCCCGGCCTCGGTGGCGCTGGCGTGGACGACGAGATCGCAGTCGCCCGCGGCCTCCTCGGGGAGCGCGAAGTCGACGCCCAGGGCCTCCGCGACCCCGGCGCGCGCGGGATTCGCGTCGACCAGCTGGACGCGTACGGCCGGAAACCGGGCGAGTACGGCGGCCACGCTCGCGCCGACCATCCCGGCCCCGATCACCGCGATCCGGTCGCCGATCAACGGCGCCGCGTCCCACAGGGCGTTCACCGCCGTCTCCACCGTCCCCGCCAGCACGGCCCGCGCCGCCGGCACCGTCTCCGGCACCGGGGTCACGGCGCTCGCCGGGACGACAAACCGCGTCTGGTGCGGATACAGGCTGAAGACCGTACGGCCCAGCAGCGCGGCCGGGCCCTCCTCCACCACGCCGACGTTGAGATAGCCGTACTTGACCGGACCGGGGAACTCGCCCTCCTGGAACGGGGCCCGCATCGTGGCGTACTGGCTCTCCGGCACCCCGCCGCGAAAGACCAGGGTCTCCGTCCCCCGGCTCACCCCGGAGAACAGGGCGCGCACCACGACGTCGTCGGCGCCGGGCACCGGCAGCGGGACCTCCCGTACCTCGCCGTGGCCGGGGGTGCGGAGCCAGAAGGCGCGGGCGACGCGCTCCATCGACATCCTCCAGAAAGATCGGGCCTGACAACGGGCTGAACACTTTGCCCGTCACGTACGTACTGACCATTACCAAGCCGCGAACACGGTACGCGGCACTCAACGACTCCGCCACAACAGCCGGAGGGTGCACGGTGGCTGCCCTGAACAACACATACGACACGACGCTGTTGCGGCAGGAGACGGCGGTGGGAGCGGTCGCACAGATACTCCTGCTGACACTTCTGGGCACCGCACTCGGCCTGGGGCCCGCGGGCTGGCTGACGGGCCTGGCGTTCGCGTTCGCCACCTGGGCCGTGCTGACGCGCGCCCTGTGCCGCTCCTGGCTCAGGTCCTTCGGCGCCGCCAACCGCGTCACCCTGGCCCGCGCCACGCTGGTGGGGGGCGTGACCGCGCTGGTCGCCGACTCCTTCCAGAGCCCGCCCCGCGTCCCGGCCCTCGTCGCCCTCACCACGGTGGCGCTGATCCTCGACGCCGTCGACGGCAAGGTCGCCCGGCGCACCGGAACGGCGTCCCCCCTGGGGGCACGCTTCGACATGGAGGTCGACGCCTTCCTCATCCTGGTGCTCAGCGTCTACGTCGCCACCTCGCTGGGCCCGTGGGTGCTCACCATCGGCGCCATGCGCTATACCTTCGTCGCGGCCGCCCGCGCCCTGCCCTGGCTGAACGAGCCACTGCCCGTGAACACCGCCCGCAAGGCGGTGGCCGCGCTCCAGGGAATCGCCCTGCTGGTGGCCGCCTCCGCGCTCCTCCCGCACCTGGCGTCGCTCGCGGTGGTGCTGGTGGCGCTGGCGCTGCTCATCTGGTCCTTCGCACGCGACATCAGGTGGCTGTGGCAGACGAGGGCCCGTCAGGCCGCCACCGGTCGGCCCGCCACCGTGGTCCCGCGTATGACCCACGCGGACGCCTGACGCGTGCGGCCACGTCGCGGCCTCGGCGGGCCCCTGGCTGGTTGGTGCCGTCCGCGCGGGAGGCATGAGGCAGGATGGCAGACCGCGTCAGGGACCAGGCACAAAAGCCCCGGCGCAGCCCGACATCCCAGGCACGAACAGGTGACACGGTGACAAGACAGCACTCCGAACTCCCCGGCAGACCCCGCCACGAGCGCGCACCCGGACCGCGGCCCACCGCCCTGTGCGGCCGGAGCTGCCGCACCTCGCGGCAGGCTTCGCGGCGTACGGGGAGCGGCCGGTGACCCGCGCGCTCACCCTGCACGACCTCATCGTCGTCTGCGCCGCGTTGGCCGGGGGCCTGGCGATGGTCCTGTTGTCCCGTGTGGCACTGCGCTGGCTGGCGGAGCGGGCACGCCGGACCCGGTGGACCGGCGACGACATCATCGTCGACGCGCTGCGCACCATCGCCCCCTGGGCGTGCCTCGTCACCGGTGTGTCCGGGGCGGCCGCGGCCCTGCCACTGACCAGGGCCATCGACCACAGCGTCCACCAGGTGATGACCGCCGTGCTCATCCTGGCCACCACCATCGCCGTGGCCCGCGTGGTCGCCGATCTGGTGCGCAACCAGGCGCTGTCGCGGTCCGGAGTGGCGGGCAGCGCCACCATTTTCGTCAACATCACCCGCATCGCGGTGCTGGCGATGGGTGTCCTCATCCTGCTGGAAACGCTCGGCATCTCGATCGCCCCGCTGCTCACCGCGCTCGGTGTGGGCGGCCTCGCGGTCGCCCTGGCGCTCCAGGACACGCTGGCCAACCTCTTCGCGGGCGTCCACATCCTCGCCTCCAAGACGGTGCAGCCCGGCCACTACATCCGGCTCGGCAGCGGTGAGGAGGGTTACGTCGTCGACATCAACTGGCGTAACACCACGGTGCGCCAGCTCCCGGACAACCTGGTGATCATCCCGAACGCCAAGCTCGCCGGCGCCATCACCACCAATTACAATCAGCCCGAAGAGCAGATGTCGATCATGATCCAGGCAAGGGTCGACTACGACAGCGACCTCGAACAGGTCGAGCGGGTGAGCCTCGGCGTCGCCGCAGAGGTGATGGCCGAGGTCTCCGGCGGCGTCCCGGACCATGAACCGGCCGTCCGATTCCACACCTTCGGGGAAGCCGGTATCGACTTCTCGGTCATCCTGCGTGTCCAGGAATTCAGCGACCAGTTCCTGATCAAACATGAATTCCTCAAGCGGCTCCACCAGCGCTACCGGACCGAGGGCATCGAGATCCCCCTGCCGGTGCGCACCGTCGTCCTGCAGCAGCCGGGCCAGATCCCGGTCCCCGGCCCCCGCACCCCGGAGGCCGTCCCGGGGGCCGGGGTGAAGTCATCGGTGTCGATGTCGAAGACCCGTCACTGAGCGGCCCCGCCGGATCGTTTCGCCATTGTCGGGTGCCGGGGGCGGCCGCGCGCGGGGGGCCCCCCGGGGGCGCACGCCGGACCGCCCCGCCCGCCCTGAGGTTGGGGGGGTTTTTTTATTTTTTTTTTTTTGGTCGGTGATT
>NZ_JBSFMM010000367.1:0-6607 GCF_053599555.1 Streptomyces sp. NPDC000941 | reverse complement strand
GCCCCGCCGTCCCTCCGGCCGGCGGCTTGTGCCGTACGCGCGGCCAGGGCGAGCGCGGCGGCCGATCCCGCCGTCAGCAACAGGGCTCTACGGCCCGGACCGTTCACCATGTCCACTCCTTCGCGGGGATGTGCAGGGTGTGTTCGCGCTCAGGGGCCTTGGGCTCCAGCCGCCGGGTGCCGTACATGGGCCGGGACCTGCCCTCCGGCTCGATGCCCACGACATCGTCGCCGCGCCAGCGGGTGCGATATGTGCACCCGGCCGCGGTCTCCTCGGTCAGCGACTCGGGGACCGGGAAGGTGACGGTGATGCGCTCGCCCGCCCGGGGGCGGTCGAGGCTCAGGTACCCGTCGGGCGCCCACAGGCCCGGCTCCGGTCCGCGGGCGTGGCCGGCCGGGCCGGTCGCGGGCCGCCGCGCGACGGCGAGCCGGGCGTAACCGGCCCACTCCGGCACGCGCAGCCGCAGTTCGCGGCAGTCGTGGTGGATATGCAGATCGACCCGGCCCTCGCAGGGCAGATGGCTGAGCACATCCACCAGGCGGCTGCCGCGGTTGAGCAGCAGATTGACGCGCACCAGGTGCTCGTCGCCGGTGACGGCCACGCGCCAGCCGGTGAACAGGCCGCGCACCCCCGACCCCACACAGCACGCCTGGACGTCGGCGGTGTGCCCCCGGCCGAGGACCGCGTCCGAGACGTAGTCGTTGGGCGCGCCGTACCCGGCGAAGGCGCCGCGGACGCGCTCGCCGACCCGGTGGTGGGTGAGCCAGCCCGGGATGTCGCGGGAGCGGTCGGGGGCCGAACGGACCCAGTCGACGGCGGTGAGCTGGGAGGCGGTCAGGTGGTTGCGCAGAAAGCGCTCGACGACCGTCCAGTACCCGGTGTGACCGGCCTGGGCGAGGGTGGCTCCGATGCTGATGAGATCGACCAGGGAACACGTCTCGTGCTCGAAGCGCTGTCCGGCGAGGTCGCCGGGGGTCCAGCCGAAGGCGGTGCACTGCGACAGCGCCCACTCGAAGGACCGGCGGACGAACGCGGTCAGGGCGTGGTCCCCGGTGAACACCGCGTACTGGGCGATGCCGTCCAGGGTGCCAAGACGCGTATGGAAGTGGCCGCTGCGGTACGCGAGCGCCGCGTTGAACGAGCCGTCGGGCAGAAAGACCCCGCTGTGCTCGGTGATCAGCCGGGTGAACCAGCCGCACAGCTCAAGCGCCTGTTCATTGCCCGTCGCCCGGTGCCAGAGCAGCAGCGGCATGATCAGCCGCCCGCAGAAGGAGGCGGGGTCCGGGGCCAGACGCAGCTGGACGGCGTGCAGCGAGGGCCAGCCTTCCAGCGTGTACTCGGAGGCCGGGTAGTACCAGACGGCGCGCTCCTTGACGGCGATCCGGTGCAGGGCCGCGACCTGCCGGTCGGCGGCCCGCCGTACGATCTCATCGCCGCTGTCCCGGTACCAGCTGGTGAGCGCGAGCAGAGTGGCGCGCTGGTCGATGAGGCTCGCATGCGGCTCCCAGTGGCCGCGCGGATGGCGGCGCCGGTACGTCAGCCCGTCCTCGGCGAGCAGGTCCAGCAAGGTGGCCTTGTAGCGGCTCTCCGTATCGGACCACCAGGACACGCCGGTCATACGGCGGGCCAGCACGCAGGCGTCGGTCAGCCGACCGTGGCTGGAGCCGTAGTCCCAGTCACCGTGCAGCAGCACCGCGGGGTCGCAGCGCAGATCGGCGCTGAAGAAGGGGATGCCGCCGAGATCGGGATCGGCCAGGTTGACCACGGCGTTCATGGCCAGCTCGGCGCGCTCTTCCAGAAGCAGGGTCGCTGGAATGCCAGTCATGTTCCGTCTCGCCGTCTTGAGGTCGGAGCGAACATGGGTGAGGGGCAACGACGGCAACGCTAGGCACGGTGCACAGGGGCGTCAAGGGTGCGGAATCCGCTGGAAGATGCCAATTTCCCGATGTGACAGGGCTGTTGACGCCCTCCGGGGATCCGTCTTACCGTCGGTGCGAAAGCATGGTCCGAGGTGGCATACCAGCGTGGGCTCGATATGGACGACCGCGCTGCGGAGGACCGGAGCGACGGCAGCACGGAGTTCAGCGTTCCAAGCCTTCGGGAGCACGCATGCTCGCCTACTACGAAGACTTCTCGCCCGGCACCGGCCGCCGCGCCCCCCGGGCCCACTTCACCTCCGACGCCGGCCGGCTCAGCCTGAACGGCCGCTGGCTGCTGCGCCTGTCACCGACCGCGGACGAGGCTCCCCTGGACTTCCTCGGCCCCGAACCACCCTCGGGCGACTGGTCACAACTGCCCGTGCCCTCGCACTGGGTGCTGCACGGCCACGGCGTCCCCCGCTACACCAACACCGCCTACCCGTTTCCCATCGACCCGCCGCACGTACCGGACGACAACCCGACCGGCGACCACCGGTACACCTTCGAACTGCCCGAGGGATGGCGGACACCCGGCAGCGCGCTGCGCTTCGACGGCGTCGACTCCTGCTTCCGCGTCTGGCTCAACGGCCGGGCCCTCGGCACCTCCAAGGGCAGCCGGCTGCCCGCCGAGTTCGACGCGGGGCAAGCGCTCAGGACCGGTCGCAACGTCCTGGCCGTACGCGTCCACCGCTGGTCCTCCGGCAGCTACCTGGAGGACCAGGACATGTGGTGGCTGCCCGGGATCTTCCGCGAGGTGACCCTGCTGGAGCGGCCGGAGGGCGGCATTGACGACTTCTTCGTCCACGCCGACTACGACCACCGGTCCGGGCGCGGTCTGCTGCGCGTCGACACCGACGCCCCCGCGCTGCTGACCGTCCCCGACCTCGGCATCGCCGGACACCCGGCCGGTGTGCCGCTCACCGTGCCCGGCGTCGAGCCGTGGAGCGCCGAGACGCCCAAGCTGTACGAGGGATGGCTCGCCACCGACGCCGAGCGCGTCCGGCTGCGCATCGGATTCCGTACGGTCGCCATCCGCGACGGACGGCTCACCGTCAACGGCGCGCCCGTGCTGCTGCGCGGTGTCAACCGCCATGAACACGACCCCGACCACGGCCGGGCGCTGTCCCTCGCCACCATGCGCGAGGACCTGCTGCTGATGAAGCGGCACAACATCAACGCGGTGCGCACCGCGCACTACCCCCCGCACCCCGCCTTCCTGGACCTGTGCGACGAACTCGGGCTGTGGGTCGTCGAGGAGTGCGATATCGAGACCCACGGCTTCATCCACGCCGCCTGGCACGGCAACCCGGCCGACGACCCCCGCTGGCGGCCGATGCTGCTCGACCGTATGCGGCGCATGGTCGAGCGCGACAAGAACCACCCCAGCGTCGTCACCTGGTCGCTCGGCAACGAAAGCCACCACGGCCGCAACTTCGCCGCCCTCGCCGACTGGACCCGCACCCGCGACCCCGCGCGCCCCCTCCACTACGAACGCGACCGCACCTACCGCCACTCGGACTTCTACAGCCTCATGTACGCCCCGGTGGACGAGGTCGCCCGCATCGGACGCCACGAAGAGCAACCGCCGCCCGAGACCGCCGCCGAACCGGCCCTGGAACACCGCCGCCGCGCCCTGCCCTTCCTGCTGTGCGAGTACGCGCACGCCATGGGCAACGGGCCCGGGTCCCTCACCGACTACCAGCGCGCCCTTGAGGCCCATCCGCGCTGCGCGGGCGGCTTCGTCTGGGAGTGGATCGACCACGGCCTGCGGCGCGTGACCGCCGACGGACGGACGTACTTCGGCTACGGCGGGGACTTCGGCGACACCCCGCACGGCGGCACCTTCTGCGTCGACGGCCTGGTCTTCCCCGACCGCACCCCGTCACCGGGGCTCCTCGCGTACAAGAAGGCCATCGAACCCGTCGGGATCACGGCGGATCCCGACGCCGGCCGGATCGTCATCCGCAGCCGGTACGACCTGCGCGACCTGTCGCATCTGCGGTTCATCTGGACCTTGGAGGACGAGGGGAGGGCCATCGCGGGTGGCGAGCTCGACGTCCCCCCGCTGGACGCCCGGCAGACCACCGAGATCCCCCTGCCGGAGCTGCCCGTGCCCGAGACACCGCGCGGTGAACTGTGGCTGACCGTACGGGCCCTGCTCGTGGCGGGCGAACCATGGGCGCCGCCCGGTCACGAGGTCGCCTGGACCCAGGCCCCGATCCCGCACCGCGCCCCGCCGCCGGCGCCCTCCGGTCCCAGCGGACTCACCCTCACAGACCTGGACCTGGACCTGGACCTGGACCTCGGCCTCGGCCTCGACCGGCGGACCGGGACGCTGCGGGCCATCGGCGCGCTCCGCCTGGACGGGCCGTGGCTCGACATCTGGCGTGCGCCCACCGACAACGACCGCGGCATGGGGGACAGCTCTGTTCTGCGCACCTGGCGGGCCGCGGGCCTCGACCGCATGGTGGCGCGCACCGTACGGGTCGAGGAGCGGCCCGAGCGGCTGCTGGTGGAGACCCGCCTCGCCCCGGCCGGGCTCCCGCACGCCCTGCGCGTCCGTTACGTGTGGACGGCGGACGGCGGCGGGCTGCGGCTCACCGTCCATCTCACCCCCGAAGGCCCCTGGGACGGGCTGACGCTGCCGCGCCTGGGCGTGCGCCTCGCGCTGCCCGCCGGGCTCGACCAGGTGCGGTGGTACGGCAAGGGTCCGGGCGAGGCGTACCCGGACAGCGCGGACGCGGCGCGCGTCGGCCTGTTCACGGCGACGGTCGCCGAACTCCAGACCCCGTACGTCGTCCCGCAGGAGAACGGCCGCCGCGCCGCCGTCCGCTGGGCCGAGATCACGGATCCCGCGTCCGGTGCCGGACTGCGTGTCGAGGGCGCGGGGGACACGCCGCACTTCGGGCTCACGGTCCGGCCCTGGAGCACCGAGGCCTTGGAAGCGGCCGACCATCCCACGGACCTCGCCCCGGACGGCCGTACGCATCTGCACCTCGACCACGCCCAGTACGGGCTCGGCAGCGCCTCCTGCGGACCGGGCCCTCTCCCGGAGCACCGGCTGTCCCCTGCCGAGTGCGCTTTCGCCTTCGTGTTCCGAGCAGCACGAGCAGCACGAGCAGCACCCAGCGGAAAGGGAGACTCATGAGCACGGAGGAAACCCCCGCCTACCGTCCCGACTGGGGATCGCTGCGCGGCCACCGCGTCCCGGACTGGTTCCGGGACGCCAAGCTCGGCATCTGGTCGCACTGGGGCCCGCAGTC
Organism: Streptomyces sp. NPDC000941; assembly: GCF_053599555.1. NCBI lineage: Bacteria > Bacillati > Actinomycetota > Actinomycetes > Kitasatosporales > Streptomycetaceae > Streptomyces > Streptomyces sp. NPDC000941. Next base: position 1,425 of record NZ_JBSFMM010000367.1, on the reverse strand, counting down.
CGTCGCCCGGTCCGGCGACTGGTACGCCCGCCACCTGTACGGCCCCTACGACGGCACCGAGGAGTTCGAGCGGGAGCGTACGAGCCGGCAGACCGCCGCGCACCGCAAGCGGTACGGGCACCCCTCCCGGTTCGGCCACAAGGACCTGTGCGGGCTGTGGCGCGCGGAGAAGTTCGACCCCGAGGAGCTCATGGACCGCTTCCGGCGCACCGGCGCGCGCTACTTCGTCTCCATGGCGGCGCACTGCGACAACTTCGACCTGTGGGACTCCGCCCACCAGCCCTGGAACGCCGTCAACGTCGGGCCGCGCAGCGATATCGTCGCCCGCTGGGCCGCCGCGGCACGCGGCGCGGACCTGCGCTTCGGGGTCAGCATGCACGCCGGCTCCTGGACGTGGCGCTGGCTGGACGCCGCCTTCGCCGCGGACGCCGAGGGGCCCGCGGCCGGTGTTCCGTACGACGGGCATCTCACCGCCGCGGACGGCCGGGGCCTGTGGTGGGAAGGGCTCGACCCGCGGGCCCTCTACGGCCGGCCGCGCCGCCCCGGCGAGCCGCCGGACCCGGACTTCATCGACGACTTCTACGCCCGGCTGCGCGATGTCACCACCCGTCACCGGCCCGAACTGGTCTACCTCGACGACTCGCGGCTGCCCTTCGACAGCGGCAGCGTCTGCCCCGCCGCCCCGCCCAGTGAGCGTGGCCTGGAATTCCTCGCCGACTACTACAACCGGGTGCCCGAGGGCGTGGTGAGCATCAAGACGGTGCCAGGACGCGACCGCGGGGCCGTGCTCCTGGACGTCGAACGACAGCAGCTCGGCGACACCGACCCAGAGCCCTGGCAGTACGACACCAGCATCGGCGACTGGTTCTACTGTGACGGCTACCGCTACAAGACGGCGGACGACATCGTCCATCTGCTCGTCGACACGGTCAGCAAGAACGGCTGCCTGCTGCTGAACGTGCCCCAGCTGCCCGACGGCACCCTGGACGACGCCACCGCGACCGTCCTGGACTCCCTCGGCGCATGGGTCGAGCGCTGCGGCGAAGCCGTCTTCGGCACCCGCCCATGGGCGAGATACGGCGAGGGGCCGACCCGGGTCACCGGCGAGCGCGCGAGGGAGTCGGCCCTCGCCTACACCGCGAGCGACATCCGCTTCACCCGGGCGCGGGACGTGCTCTACGCCTTCCTCATGGCGTGGCCGGACGACCGGACCGTGCGCATCCGCAGCCTGGGCCGGACCGCGGGGCTGCTGCCCGCCCCGCCCCGGCGGGTCACTCTGCTCGGGGCGGCCTCCGAGCCCCCGCGGTGGACCGTGCGTGATGACGCCCTGGAGGTGACCCTCCCCGCCCGGCCCCCGACGCCGTACGTCCAGGTCCTGCGGATCGACACCGGCCCGCTGGGCGCCGACGAGGCCGGGCGGGCGGC
>NZ_JBSFMM010000366.1:0-6702 GCF_053599555.1 Streptomyces sp. NPDC000941 | reverse complement strand
GATGCCGGCCGCGTGGAGGATCTCCCACACCGTCGAGGCGGCGATCCGATGCCCGAGTCGGGCCAGCTCCCCTTGGATCCGCCGGTGCCCCCACGCCGGATTCTCCCTCGCCAGCCGTAGGACGAGCTTCTTGATCGCTGCCGTGGTGGGTGGGCGTCCGGTGCGCCGGCGCGCGGTGTAGTCTCACTTCGCGGCGATGAACCTGCGGTGCCAGGCCAGCAGGGTGCCGGGGGTGACAGGGAAGATCTTGAGCCAGTGGCGCCGGGGTATCAGCCCGGACAGGGCGGCGAACCAGAACCGGTCGGTGGACTCGTAACGTACCGGTCCGGCCAACTGGCGGCGCAGGACCGCGTTCTCGTGCCGCAGCACCAGCAGTTCCGCCTCCTTCGCCGTCCCGCGACGCAGGAGCACCGATGGAACAGTGAGCAGCTTCCGGGTCACCTTGTACAGCAAGGACACGATCACGGAGGACATGATCCCAGCGGACTGACCGCATCCCGCGCACCTGCGGCGATGACTTTTCGAGCGGCACACGACCAGTGCCGGGCGGTCGCCGGCAGCTGGCTGTCGGCCTACGACGGCGTGGTCCTCGACGCAGCGTCCAAGGCCGACATTGACCACGTCGTGCCGCTGAAAGAAGCCTGGCGCTCCGGCGCGTCGGAGTGGACAACGCAGCAGCGCCGCGCGTTCGCCAACGATCTTCAGCGTTCCCAGCTCATTGCCGTCTCCGCGCGGTCCAACCGGGCCAAGGGCGACAAGGATCCCGCGAACTGGCAGCCCGACCTCGACAGCTACCACTGCACCTACGCACGCGCATGGATCTCGGTGAAACGCGAGTACAGCCTCACCCTGAACCAGGAAGAACACGACGCGCTGGTCGGCATGCTCAACACCTGCGCCTGACCAACGTCAGCTCCTGGCACGCCGGTATCTGCAGCGGGCCAGGAGCTGACGTGGTCAAGCCAGCCAGACCATGGCCCGTCTTCGGATCACGGGCGTGGATGAACGACGAATCCGGCCGGGGGCACGCACGTCACGGTTCTCTCGCTCCATCCTGAGCTGTACGCAGGCACCGGCATCACCCCGCTGAACCCTTCCCCAGAGCGCGCCAGCCAACCACCGGCTCGGCCTGGACCATCAGCATGAGCCTGGTCGCGTTCCGGTGGACCGGGCCAGCACGCCTCAGCCGCAATCGTTGCGGTTGATCTTCAGCGAGCGGGTCTGGTCGTTGAGGTTGTAGGACCGCAGGTCGTGGATGGAGCCGCCACTGCGGGTCACACACACCCATCGACCGGCGTAGTTTCGCTTCTCGTAGACCCGGGCGATGCGGTCGGAGTTGTTCCTGATCGAGCTGCCGCGGTCGCGGATCGCGGTGGGCAGATCATTCACGCTGCCGTCCACGGCACGCCGCACCCACGGCTGACCCACGAAGTTGACCTCCGGATAGAGGCACACATAGCCGTCAGGGCAGTCAATGGCGGCGTGCGTGGTGCCGGGGCGGCGGAGGCCGACGTCGGCATCGTCAGGGGAAGACAGGTCAGGGCTGCGGCCACAGCGGCACGCATCACAGTGCTGATCACAAAACAGAGATAGACCACGCGGCCATACGGCGTGGGGGCATGACGCGAAGATTCACTCCGAAGGGTGCGCGGCCGCCACCACCTATACAACCCTTGGATTCCATCGCGAGTCTCCTGATCGGCAACCGCCTCGCAAAGCCGTGGCCGACTTCCGGCGGACGCGGGCGGAATGCCACCCCATTGACTGCGGATACCTGCCAAAGTATCCCCCGCATGCAGTAGGAGAACCCCGCGTGTACAAGCACTTTCGTATCGCCCTCGCGACGGCCGCTGTGGCCTCGCTGACGGGCGGTGTGCTCACGTTACCGGCGGCGACGGCCATGGCGGCGGACTCGACGATGGTCCCCCGTGCCGACTTCAACGGCGACGGCATCGGTGACGTCGCCTTCTCGGCCGCCGGCGCCTATGTGAGCGGCAACAAGACCGCGGGCCAGCTCGTGGTGCTCTACGGCACTTCCACCGGTGTGTCGTCCGCCAAGCGCACGGTGCTCAGCCAGAACAGCGCGGGCGTCCCCGGTACCGCGGAGGCGGGAGATGCCTTCGGTGGTGAGACCGCCTACGGTGACTTCAACAGCGACGGTTACGACGACATCGCCGTGGCCGCGGACGGCGAGGACGTGGGCGGCGACACCGACGGCGGCACCCTCGCCGTGCTGTGGGGCTCGGCCTCGGGCATCACCGGCACCGGTGTCACGATCGCGGACCCGGCCGTCTCGTCGCACGACTTCTGGGGCAAGAACCTGGCCGCCGGCGACTTCGACGGCGACGGGAAGGACGATCTGGCCGTCGGCAACTCCTCCAGCACCGTCTACGTCTACAAGGGCGGCATCAGCCCCTCCGGCACCGCCGGCGGCCGCTACACGATCAAGCCCCCGATCCAGTCCGGCGGCAGCGCCCGGGGCCCGATGAACCTCACCGCCGGTGACGTCAACGGCGACAGCCGCACCGACCTCGTGGTCGACGGCTTCGAGACGCAAACCGACTGGGGCTGGAACACCAACTACTACGTGCCCGGCTCCGCGCGGGGCCTCAGCACCTCCCCGGCCACCGCCCTCAAGCCAGGCGTGATCACAGCCATCGGCGACGTCAACGGTGACGGCTTCGGCGACATCGTCAGCGGCGCCTACTGGAACAACACGACCGACGACGGCACGACCATCCCGAACTCCGCCCTGGGCGGCAAAGTCAACATCACCTACGGCTCCAACGAGGGCCCCGGCTCGACCACGGGCATCACCCAGAACACCGGCAACGTCCCCGGCGGGTCGGAGAAGAACGACCAGTTCGGCTACGAGCTCGACCTGGGCGACATCAACGGCGACAACTACCAGGACATCGTCATCAGCGCGGCGGGCGAGGACCTCAACGGCGTCGCCGACACCGGCGCGGTCACCGTCCTGTACGGCTCCGCGAGCGGCCTGAACACCAGCTCCGGCGCCCAGTACTTCGCGCAGAGCACCGCCGGCGTGCCCGGCGATGACGAGAAGTACGACGGGTTCGGCTTCGACACCAAGCTCGACGACGTCACCGGCGACGGCAAGGCCGACCTGCTGGTCAGCTCCTGGGAAAACTCCGGCAACGGTGCGGTGACATACCTGCCCTCCAGCGGAACGAAGATCACCACGACCGGCGCCCGCTCCGTCTCGCCGAGCTCATCGGGAGTCTCCACCACCGGCACGCCGAACTTCGGCGCCAACTTCACCGACTGACCACCACCCCAACCGCACACCGGGCCCGCTCCCCACAGGGACACGGGCCCGGTCCGTCATGATCCTGCTCGAAGAGGTCGTCAATGCGACTATCCGGCAGGGGCCCTGCGGGCACCTGAAGGCCGGCAGCCAGGCACCTTCTCCTCGGGCTGATCGGTTCCGGTGCGGGAATGTCCGGGGATCGGTGCTGGTTGGAGTATTCGCGGGTGCCGGCCGGTGGACAGTGTCCCCGGGCCTCACCTATTGCCCGTGGGGAAGATCGTTCGGCTGAAGCCCCATGGTGCCTTTCGCCGCGAAGGCGACCGCCACCGCCGGCAGCCCGCACCCCACAGTCCGGCGTCGGCCAGGTCCCCCCGTCCTGGCCGACGCCCTCTTCCACGCCTCTCAAGGGCCGGGTCATCAACCGACTTCCGCTCCAGCAGCTGGCAACTGGCACGGCGATCACGGTCGTCCGGTACGGCCCGGTGGCGCCGATTTCGGCCGGACATTGCCTGATATTGACCGTACCTGGCCGGTATCGGACTCACTGCTTGTCCTGATGTGCCCTGGATAATGTGGCGTCGTCGCCGAGCCGTCGGCGCGGCGCCCCGGGTTGGAGGGGCCCATCCCGCCCTCCCCCGTCTGATTCACCTCGGTTTCTCTCTGTACCTCTCTGTACCTCTCCGCTCCACCGCACCAACGGGAATTCAGTGATGGTCATTCACGCTCGTGGCACGGTTCGGCACCTTTTCCGGATCAACCGAAGACATCGTGGGAGACACACGTGAGAAAGCAGAAGCTGGGCAGCAGATCGACCCGACGGGCGGCCGCGCTGGCGGTCGGCTTACTGATGGTGACCGGCCTGTCCGCCACATCGGCCGACGCGGCGCCGTCCTCGGCCACCGCCGCGCCCGAACTGGGCGTCCGGTTCTACCCCGACGGAGACGGCCAGTGCGACGGGCCGACGAACCCGCCGGAGAAGTGGGCCACCGCGCCCGACTGGACCTCCACCATCCGCCTGGACACCGACAACCGCGCGGGCGGCTGCCAGCTGGCCTTCGGCATCTACGACCCGTCGAACACTCTCGCGGGCCTGAACATCACCTACACCTGGATGGTGGAGCCCGGCAGCGACGAGACCCAGTGCCAGAACGAGGGCCCGCACACGATCCCGATCAAGACGTACAAGACATTCGGCGACAACATCCGGGTGGACACCGACAACCGCGCGGGCTGGTGCAACCTCACCTTCGCCCTGTCCGGTCGCTCGGACATTCGGCTCGACGTGCAGTGGTACGGCGATGGCGGACGCGACGCCTCGGGGCAGTGCAGGGGCTACATTCCGCAGGGCGGCTGGGACACGGTCGATGAGACCAAGTCTCTGACGCTGGGCGACGACACGGACGGCCGCGCCGGCGGCTGCTACCTGTCACTCCGCCTGAGCCGCTCGTTCTAGGGGACCGCGCACGGCCCGGGGTGCATGGGGGTCCGCCCCCGGGCCGTATGGAGTTCGCTGCGGAGTAGGGCGGTCATCGGTTCATTGGTGTGGAGGCCTTCTACCTCTACGACGACCAGCACACCGTGGTGGAAACCCTCACCGCCGTCATCAACGTCCGCCAGCCCCGCGAGATCTCCGACTACGCACGGGCGTTCACCGGCCTGGCGAAGCTGGCCGTGCACGGCGATGCCGCCCGCGCCCTGATCCGGTCCGCGATCGACACCCTCGAGTGAATCCGCGCAATCATCCGCAATTTCACTGAGACCCCTCCAGCAGCCTCCGTAGCGTCGAAGGACACCGACGCCACCACCAGCAGCGGAAGAGGCGGCCCGTGCGCACGCGCACGAGCAACACCGCCGACGCTGCACCGGATAGTCACGGCCTTCAGACCCAAGACGACAAGGCGAGCGGTGACGATCACGCACCGAACAGCCCGTGATGCGGACAGCCCGTGATCCGTGCACGGCCTACCTACTCACTGCGGACGGGCACAAGTACCGAGACCCGACCACCGACGGAGCCGCACAGGAAGAGCGCACCGCGCCGCTGGTGGCCGAACCGCCAGCCGGGTGGGGGACCTGAGCGCAAGAGACGACGAACGCCCCACCCATCGCGGGTGGGGCGTCATGCTGTCCGGTGTCGACCGGTCAGGTATCGCAGCCGACACCGTCCCCGTCACGGTCCAGATGAGAGGCGTACCCCGGCTCGCCGCGATGGATCGGCGCAGCTCCGGCCGCCCGAGCCTCAGAGCAGTTCCTGTAGTACACCGATCCGCCGCCCCCAGCACTGCCGCCCGAAGAGGACTCGTCGTCGTTGGACACGGCAGGCGCCTTCGCAGTCACCGTCACCTTCACGATTTTAGTCTTCGTCACCGTGACGGTCGGCGCCGGCTTCGGCTTCGCAGTCACAATCTTGGTCACGGTGACCGTCGGACCCGGCTTCGGCGCGGCCGCCGCCTGCTTCGTCTCCTCCTTGGAGGTCTTGGTCTCGCCGCTGGCCGCCCCGGCGCCGATGCCAATGCAGAAAACAAGGCCGAGTGCGGGCAGAACGAAGCGCTTCCGGGCCCACTTGGGTGCTGGCCTGCCAGGCGTGGGTGGCGCGGTATACGGGTTGCTCATGATCCCCCCTGGGATGTTCAGGTGGGATGACCGTAGTGCACCGTCTGAGGGCCTGTGAGGGATACGGGACGTAGTGATGGACATGTGACCGATGGGCCGAGCGTCGCGGTCACCACACCTCCGGCCCCGCCAGACGCATGGGCCGCCCAGCACCCCCAGAGCCGGAGACGTCATCACTACGCGGTCAGACCGCTGAGTGTTCGACGTGCAGGAGCAGGGGGTTGAACACGGGGCCACCGGGAGCGTTGCGGTACAGGACGCCGCCCGGCGGCTGGGCGTCGCTCCCCTGGGAATGCGGTCGGATCCGGAAGAGGCCGATGTCGTTAACGCGGCGCTGATTTTGCGCCGTCCCCTTCTGGTGACGGGCCGCCCGGGGACGGGCAAGTCCACACTGGCGTACCGCATCAGCAGGGAGCTGGGGCTCGGCCGGGTGCTGCGCTGGCCGGTCACCACCCGCACCACCTTGCGGTCGGGTCTGTACGAGTACGACGCGGTCGGCCGCGTTCACGCCGCGGCGGCCGGGCAGGCGGCGGACCCGGATCACCGCGAGCCCGGGCCTGAGGACATCGGGGGCTTTCTCCAACTCGGCCCGCTGGGCACGGCGATGCTGCCGCACCGGCTGCCCCGCGCCCTGGATCCGCCGCGCAGTTCGCCCGCGGACGCCGAGGGCGAGGAGCCGGATCCCGAGGGCGAACTGGTGCTGTCCGCACCGCGCCCCGTGGGCCTCGTCGGCGTCCCGGCCCCGTCCGGTGAGACCCCGGGGCAGGCGATCGCCGCCGATGTCGTCACCCCCGTCCCCCGGCTCGCCCCAGTCCCCC
>NZ_JBSFMM010000365.1:0-6716 GCF_053599555.1 Streptomyces sp. NPDC000941 | reverse complement strand
GGCGCCGGCAGAGAGTCGACCTTGCCGTCCCACTGGAAGTCCGCCCACGGGTCCTTGGGCTGTGCCGGCGGTTGGCTTGCGGGCTGTGCGGCCTGCTGTCCTTCCTGGCCGGTACTCGCGCTGACAGCCGTTGCGAGGGCGCTGTCACCGACTGTGCTGTCGGATCCGGATCCGTCGCCGTCCCCTCCGTCGGCGTAGACGACGGGGGAGAAAGGGGTGTGGCCGTAGGGGTGTGCCCAGCCGGAGCCGTCAAGGCAGTGCTGGGCGAGGGTGTGCTTGTGCATGGTGTGCCCTCCAGGGGCATCGGTGGGGCCCGCGTCAGACGGGCGATAACGGATGTTGGATCAGCCGCTAGCGGAAAGTGCGTTGTAGCGAGCCATCTGCTGCTCGGGGCTGAGCCGCTTGTAGGCAGCTCCGTTGCGCTCCAAGTAGGTCGCCCTCTGCGGTTTGCCGTTGGCGTCCTCGTACTGCAGGGTGTGGATCTCCGCGCCGCCGCTGTCGTGGCCGATGTTGTGCAGCCACGGACGACCGGATGCGCGAGCTGCCATGACCTTCTTCCGGAACGCGGGCGACACGTTCGCAAGCGCCGAGTCGTGCCCTTCGGCGCCGGTGTCCGGCATGGCCGTCACACCTGGCGAACTGGAGATCACCTTCCTGCCCAGCGTCGGATCGCCGAACGACTGCGACCTTCCTGCCGAGCCCAGGTGTGCCGCGTGCGCAACAGGTGTCTCTCCGGGATTCGGAGGCGGCAGGGTCTGCTGCGCCATCTGCACTGCCCGTCGTTCCTGTGCTCTCTGCTCCTCAGCCAGCGAAGCGCGAGCCGACTTCGCCTCTACGGCGAAGTAGCTGGCGTCCTCCGTTCCGTATGGTGACTTTCGCGTCTTCTGGGAGAACGCTTCAGCGCTATCGGCTGCCGCCGCCAAGTCCTTGAGGTCCTTCGAGAGCCGCGCCTTTTTGACCGCATCGAGGACCGCAGCGCGCTCCGCCTGGGTCGCGGCTTCATAGGCGCGCTGCCCCACTGCAGTCTCGCGCGCATATTCGGCGTCAGCGATCTGCCGTTCCTGCTCGGCGAGTGTGCGGCGCCGCTCGGCCGTCCCCGTGACGCCAGCCGCATCGAGCATTGCCATCTGCTGCCGGTTGAAGGCGGCACGCTCACGCAGCACCTCCAGCTCGCTGTCGGACACCGCGAAGCGTCCGTTACTCGGGTGGAAGCCGCGCTTGAGATCGCGGGCCGCCGGACGCTGCGGAGCGCTCGCAGCCTTTTTGCGGGTTGCCCCACCGGAAGGCTTCGAGTCCTGACTGCTCTGCTTACGTTGCCCGGCCGCTGCCAACTTCTTGAAGACGGCCGGCCCATGCTTCTTCCGGCCGATCCACGCCGCGAGGGCTTCCGGGTCCCGTGCGCCCTCCTTCGCCAACTTGGCGACGAACGCTTTTCCCATGAGTCCCTCCCGGCTGGGTTCAGCGGGCCGCGCCAATCTGCTCGCGCTGCCGTTTCCTTGGCAGGCCCGTCTCGTCTGTCAGCTCACGTATACGCGTCTGGTACTCACGCACGCGGGCGCCAGCTCGGCGGCGCGCGTGCTCGTCGAGGGCCGCGGCCTGGCGACGCTTCCACGCCCGCACCTGGCGTTCGAGATAGCGCTGCTGCTGGGTGTCCTCGTACGTCGTTCCGCGCGGATGCGGGGGCGCCTGCGGGCGTGTGGTCACGCCCGGGAGGTACGCCGACAGCGAGTGCCGGCAGTTCGGATGGAACAAGCCGGCGGCCCGCGCCTTCAGGAGCGTGCCGACGACGTGCACCGACACTGGCCGCGGCCGTCGCAGCAGCCCGCCGCGGTCGGTCGCATGCTCGGCCATAACCGTCCGCGGCCCCGGCGGCCCGCCGAGCGCCAGGACCTCACCCTCGTACGGGCGGCACAGCGGGCATTCCAGCGGGCTGTCCGAGACGATGACGAGGCCGACGCCGATGGCTCGGAGGCTGTCGGTGTGGCCTTCGATCGCTGCCCGGGCGGTGACCGACCGTACGGCCATCTCGGCGTAGCTGGCCATGTTCCACGAGCGGCCTGCACGGTCGACGAAGCCGGTGATGCCGCGGGCAGCGAACTGGTCGAGGGCCCGCTGGCTGGCCTGCCGCCGGCTCTCCGTGCCCAGTAGCGGCCCGGCGGTGACGCGCGTGATGACGGTCCGGAACGCGTCCAGCACAGCGCGGGTGATACGGGCATAGACGGGCCGGGTGTCGGCGGCGGCCGAGGCCGCGAGCCGGTCCACCGCCGCGGCGTTCGGCACCGCTCGGCGCGCGGCCAGTTCCTCGCCGATCGGCAGCGTCCCCAGCTCGGCCACCGCGGCCTGCTGCCCGCGTTCGTAGGCAGTGGTGAGCGACTGCCGGATCGCTCCATCGGCGTCCTGCTTCAGGGCCGTGGCCACCTCTTCCACCGCCCTGCGCAGGTCTCCCACCGCCCGGAGCTTCAGCTCCGCCCACAACGGCGATTCGAGGTCGGCCGCCAGGGCGCGTGCGAGGCGCTCCAGCAGCGACAGCTCAGCCGCCTCGTACAGGTCCCTCACCTGGCGGGCGAGGTCTTCCGCCATCTCCGGCGACACCGGCATCGACGACCTCCTCTTCCGCCCCGGTGCGCGTCGGGTCGGCGACGTCCCGGCCGGACTCCCGCATGATCCGCTCGACCTCGGCCCGCTGCTCGGTGTCCTCCCAGTCCGGATGCACGAGCGCCACCAGCGTTTCCGTCGATGCCGCCTCGGCCTGCCGGAGCAGGTTGGCGGTCTCGGCGAGGCTCCGCAGGTCGTCCTGGACGGAGTCCTGGAAGCGGACGTCCGGCCGCTCGACTTCCACCCCGCGCACGCCCGGGAACATGCCGCTCGCTTCGAGGGCCAGCAGCGCCTCCGTGATGTCGGCGAGCGGGTCCGTCCACCACAGGGTCTTGCGCTCCCGAGTCGACATCGACCGGGCGTTGCGGGCTTTGATCTCCGTCGCGGTGACGGCCTGCCCGCCCGCGTCGTCGCCGAACGTCCCCGAGCTGTAGCCAGACGACCGAATGACCTTGCCGATCAACTCTTCGCAGGTTGCCTTGTGCTCGGCGAAGCGGATCGCGAACTGGTTCTGCGTGATCTCGTGATCGCTCGTGGGCGGGATGTTCATGGCCGCGTAGACCTCGCGGTCCTCCCACGCCGCGCCCAAGCCGGGCCCGTTGCTCTGGAGAAACCCGGCCGGAACGATGATCCTGCTCTTGGCGAGTCGGACGTCACGCATCCACGAGGTGTACGTCTCGTCCAGGGCGTCGAGGAAGGTCTCGCAGCCCTGGTAGTCCGAGATGCCCCAGCCAGCTGCGCCGGGAATGTCTCGCCAGGCGCGGGCAGGGCGGACGTTCGGCGCGTACGTCGCGGTCAGCAGCCGCCGGGTTCCCAGGCCGGTGTCCCGGAAGGGCTCCAGATTCTCCGTCTGCGTGAACGCCTTCATGTCGGCGGGCTTGCCGAGGTTGTCGCACGTGCCCTCGTACACGCCGTGGAGGATCGCGCCGCGCTCGTGCCGCTCCAGGTGCCGCACAACTTTCTGTCCGTCGACGGCGAGCACGGTCCAGAAGGTCACGGCCACGAGCTGCCCGTACCGAAACTCGGGCGCGGCGGCGTCGGCGTGGACCACGCTGATCCACGGCCGGTCGCTGACCTCGTCGTCCCACACGATCCGCAGGTACGCGCCGCCGAGCGCGGAGGCGACCTCGCCGCCTTCGAGGAGGGTGGCGCGCATGCTGGTGTCGAGCAGCTGCTCCAGGCGCTCCTGTGTGCCGGCGTTCTCGACCTTCAGTGCGGGCGGCTCGGAGAACAGCAAGTCGCTCGACGTGCGGGCGATGTCTCCTGCGAGCGGCATGTGGAGGTTGGCGCGCTTCTCGCCGAGCGGGGTGGGCTGGCCCCAGAACCAGCGGGCGAGGAGCCCGGTGATGCCGCCGCGGTACTGGCTGGGCCGGTTCTGCGGCAAGCCCCGGTACTGGCTGGGCCGGTTGAGGTAGCGCTCGGCGAGCCGGTCAGGGTCTCCGGAGTACCAGGCGGACCAGTCGTCCAGGGCGCACTGGATGGTGGGGTTGATCGGCGGCCACGGGGTGTTCTTCTCTGGCAGAGCCACTATGCCGCCACCTCCAGATTCGTGCGGAGCAGCCCCCGCCACTCGTGCGCCGTGCTGTGCAGCCCGTACCGCAGCGCGTCTACGGAGTGGTCATCGATCTTCAACGGCTTGTCCTCACCCGCCGCCGCGGCCTTCTCATCCCACGCGTACGCAGGAAGCTCGGCGAGCAGGCCCACGCAGGAACGGTGGACTGACAGCAGGTCGGAGCCGAGCGCCACGGAGACGCTGCGGATGCCGTCCTTCACATCGTTGTTCGCCTTCGCCACCCCCGACATGCCGTCGGACCACAGCTGGGTCATGAAGCTGGCGGCCGACGGGTCCACGAACACCCACTGCGGGGCCACGCCCTGCACGTCCCGGTGCCGGTATGAGCTGAGCCAGTCCCGCACTCCGCGGCTGTACTCCGCGTCCGTCAGCTGCCGCCGCGCGATGCGCGAATCGTGTCGATACTCGCTCGCGACGTACAGCCGGTCGTCCACGCCGACGCCGAACAGCAGGCCGACGAACGGATTGATCGTGCCGTAGTCGACGCCCACGGCCATCCAGTGGCGAATCTCCGGGAGGATGTCGACGACGTGCCGGGACTCGTCCCACATGTCGTAGACGACGCCCTCGGCCAGGCACCATTCGCCGAGCACGAACCGCCGGTAGAACAAGCCCTGATACTCGACCTTGAGCGCCGCGACGTACGCAGCGGGGAGGTACGGGTTGTCGTCCAGGCTGAAGCTGAAGCGGTGCACGTCGATCGCGGCCGGATCAGCCGAGGTGACGATGTTGCCCTCACGGTCCAGGTGCAGCTTCGCACGGTCCAGGTACTTCTTCTTCAACCAGTGGTTTGGGCCCTCAGGGTTGGTGGTGCCGAACCACTGCGCGCCCTCGACGCTCAGCCGGGTGCCGAGCATCTGGAAGAAAGTCTCGGGATAGGTGGTGACCTCGTCGCAGTACGCACCCGCGAGCGTCAGGCCCTTGATCTTGTCGGGCGCACGCTCGTCGTTCGCCCCAGCGACGTAGATCGTACGACCGAAGATGATGACCTCGCCCGCGCCGGCCTTGTAGTTGCAGCGCTTCACGCCGACCATCTCGATGATCGGGTCGATGACGTTGCGCTTCAGCGTCCGCTCGGTCTTGCCGACCATCAGCAGGGCGCCAGCCGGGCCGGTGCGGATGTAGCGCAGCCACACCATGATGCTGCTCACGGTCTTGGACGAACGGACGGCTCCTTCCCACAGGTTGCCGCGGGCGGTCGCCAGACGTACGGCCTCGCGCTGCTTGCCGACAAGGGGAGCGATCACGACGGGCACCCCCTGGTCAGTCGCCCATCATCCCCCTGAGCCAGGCGTCCACAGCCGCCAGGCCCTGCTGGTCGGTCTCGGGCGGGGCGAGCTTGAGGCTGCGGTCGATGGCTTGGCCGGCGGCGGCCATGAGCGCTCGTTTTGCGTCGGCGGGGGGCTCGTCGACCTGGTGCTCGGTGTAGGTGTTGTCCTTGCCGCCGATGTTGTAGACGACGGAGGGCTCCCACATCTGCTCGGTGAGCCGCATCGCGTCGTCGATGAGGGTCTCGGCGAGCAGGGTCCGCTTCTCGGCGAGGTCCGCAGATCGGGCGCGGGTGGCCTCCTCGGTGGCTGATCGGTCGAAGGACAGGCCGAGGTCTTGGGCGATGAGGCTGACGGTGCGCCCGGATCGCTGGAGGCGGCGGGCGATCTCGTTGCGGGAGCAGCCCTCGGCATGCAGCTTGCGGACGTCTTCGCGGGTCTCGTCGGTGACGGGTCGGGGCGCAGGCCGAGACATGGTCACCTCCGGGCATGCGAACGGCCCTCGCTGGTGGGCGAGGGCCGGGAGGCTGTCTGTGTCCGGGCACGCCAGACTTGGGACCCACTATGAGACCCGGACGGTCGTTTTGGCAACTGCGACCGCAGCGCCGGGCGGTCGGAGCAGGCTGGCGACTGCTCACGCAGCACACGCTACCCCGGGATGAGGCTCAGCGATTATCCAGCAAATGGGCAGAGAGCGTGGTAAGTGCAACACCAGCGCGTATCGCCGAGCCATGCATCAATTTCACTCATTGGGGTGTATGCAAACGTAAATCGACGTCAAAAGGAGAACGTGCGCCTTGAATACGGCTGGGGGCGCGTCCGCGCTCCCACAGCAGCGGCACCCGCGCCCTCTTCCACTTGGCGGCGGTCTGGGGAGCGGGTGCCGCCTCACAGAGGAGAACCATGGTGATTGAACCCTCTGCGGATCGACCGGGAGCCCCGGACGATCGCGACTCCCTGACGGATGCCAGGGGCCGCAGCTCTCATCGGCTGACCGAAGCGGCCGCCGTTGTCGGAGGCATGTGCACCTCGCAATACCTAATGGCTGGCGGTATGTCGCACTGGCTAGCCATTGGAGTCGGCGCTGGGGAGACGGCGACCTTCGTCGTCGTCGCACAGGCGAGTAGGGGACTTGAGCTGCTGACGGCCAAGGTGAGGCGTTTCATGCGTTCCTGACCTTTCTCCAGTCGCCCCAGCAGGACCCGCCGTCGCGCCGCGGCGGGTCCTGCTTCGTTCACGTCTCAGCGCCTGCCCATGGTTTTAGGCAACCGGCGCTAATT
>NZ_JBSFMM010000364.1:0-6750 GCF_053599555.1 Streptomyces sp. NPDC000941 | reverse complement strand
AACTCCGGCGGGTAGTGCTTCATGACCACGAGATGTCCGTTCTCAGATTCTCAAGATCTAGTGTCTCGTGTGTCCAAGATCAGGGGTCAAGCCCCACCGGCCGCCGAACACTCCCAGCATCTTCATCCTGCCTCGCCGCTGGGTGGTCGAGCGGTCGGTCGCCCGGATCATGCACGTCCGTCGACACACGCGACTACGAACGGCTGATCCATCACTCCGAGTCGCTGATTCTGAGAGTGGCGGCCACCACCGCCCCCCACTTTCAGATCCAGGGTCATATCGGGCCCAGCACCTCTCGGGGTACGGCTGCCAGCTCAAGGGTTTCGAGCACAGTGAGCAGTTGCCGCTCCTCGTAGCGGAAGTGGTTCTCCATAATCGCGGCGATGCCTTCGATGTGACGGTCGAGCTCCTCAGGCGGCGCGGCCCGGTCGACCGCGGCACGGAGGCTGCCGAGCAGGTGGGCGATCATCGAGTGATCCTGCTCGAGCGAGCGCAGCACCGGGCGCAGTTCTGGGTGCGCAGCTGCGATGGCCGGGAACAGGGTACGGTCTTCGCCCTGGTGGTGGCCGTCGAGAGCCGCGCAGAAGCCGTGGCAATACAGCAGCAGTTCACGGGTGGCTGCCTCACCGGGGGTGCCGTCGGCGAGGGAGGCGCGGGTCACGGCCAGCGCTTCCCGTAGTCGGTGGTGCACCTGACGGAGTTCTTGGCTCCAGGCAACGAGCCTGGTCGTCTCGCGCTCAGTCACGCGAGAGCGAAGGGTGCGACGAGTACATCGTCGGCCTCCTTCGATCCGGCGCCTCCATGCCTGACACGGTCTGCCACCGGCACGCGACGCTTCCCACACACTACCGCACCTGCTGGGTTAACCATCGCCGCAGGTGAGCGTCGTCGTATCCGTTGTCCACGTGGAGCTTGGCAGATCGGCGTCGACGCGGGCCGCGGCGCGAGCGGATGGGAGGTATCCCTTTCACCAGCGGGATCAGGGCCTGGCTGTCGTGGACGTTGGGCCCTGCGGTACCCACGGACAGGGGCAGACCGGTTCGCGATTCTGTGCGGCTCGCGGGGTACATCCGGGGTGTCGACCGGCCGACAGCTGGACGGGTTCGGGCTGGAGGACCAGGAGCGCATCGTGCGCCGCCGGACCCGCGACCACGGCCACCGCCTGGCCCACCTGCTCGTGGAGAAGGCCGTGCCCGGCACCGTCGCCGGGGACGAGCGGCCCGAGCCGGCCACCGCGTCGCCGTGGGTCGAGGAGAAGAAGGCGCAGGGCGTCGTCGCCCCGAACTCTGACCGGCTGGCCTGCGCCCGCGAGCTAGTTGTGCAGGAGGCGACCCTGGCCCAGTGCTGGAAGCATGGCGGCCGGGCGTTCATGGGCGGCCGGGGCGAGATCCTGCCCGACGATTCCGAAGACCCGATGCGCACAGCCATGCGCCAGATGATGGAGGTGTTCGCGCCGCTGAACCGTGAGCAGCGGCGCCGTGCGGGTGGCCAGGGTGGCGTCGTAGTGTTGGGCCGGGCGCTCGATACGGGCGGTGGCATGGTTTTGGTACAACAATGGCTCGTGCCAGTCGACGATGAACGGATCAGAGGGCATGTAGAGGTCCGGATCCTGGGCGGGAGTGAGCTGCGTGGTCAGCCGGTGCAGTTCCGCACACAAGCACTCGGCCGCCCGGTCCAACTCCTGGCGCGCGCCCTCGATCTCTGCCTTCTGGACACCCCCGTCATCAAGCCGCGGCTACAGCGACTCGTGCCACGCTGCGTTCCGTCATCCGTCCACAAAGCGGTGGAAGTGGAAACCCCGGCAGTCCGGGTCCTGCAATGGGCAGGCGGGATGCGGGGTGCGGTCCGGCTTGGGCGCCGACGGCTCGGGATCCCGGTAACCTGGCCTCGGCGCAGGCACCCCGAACGCGGTGCACAAGCAGTCGTGTGTGCAGGAGCCGGAGAACACCGGGTCTCCATGGTGGTAGCGCGGATGGCCGCACCGGCAGGTGAATGTCGCCCAACTCGCCATCCGGACCCCGTCCCCAGCAGCCCTCGTCCCGCTCAGGGTAGCGATGAGGTCATGTAAGGGGGAGCCCGTGACTACATTCCGGCGCTGAAGTCAACGAGCGCACCAGAGCCGAGTTCGTCGTTGGCGTCGGCCCATTCGTCCCAGATGGGTGATGCCTTGTTCCTGTAGCGAGCCGATGCTCGAGTCGCCTCGCGGGAACCACAGCAGTTCGTACACGGCAGCATCGGGGTTCAGGTGCTGTTCTCGGCGTCGTGCGTGAGGGTGCTGTGGCGGAGCTGGTGCAGGTTTCAGATGTCCAGGCGTTCGGCGTCCTCGGGCGGGGGACTCGTAACAACCCTGCCGTTCTGGAAGGGGATGTGGCCGAGGATGTCGAGGACGGCTTGTCAGCTCCGTCTCAGGGGCAGAAGCGGCTACCGTGGCCGTGCCACACGGACGTCGTTGCCCGCCTGCAAGCACACGGTGCCGAACTCGTCGGCGAGATCGTGCAGTACGAGAACATCTATCGGCTCTGCTACGTCCGCGGCCCCGAGGGCATCGTCGTCGGACTCGCCGAGCAGCTCAGCTGAAGGCCGCCGAAGAGGCGTGCACCCGTAGGGCAGGCGGGCCTTGGCCCCGCCTCGGCTGACTTGCGGCTGCCACGCATGACAGCAGCTTCACCGGCGCAGACTGTGCAACGCTTGTTCGTGCTGCTCGCCGAGGGGAAGAGCGCGGAGGCGGCGGCGCTGTTCGCCGACTCGGCGGAGGGCATGCGGACGTTCTTCGAGCTGCTGCAGACCCATGTGCAAGCCAAGGAGTTCGAGCTCCGCCAGGTCATCGCCGAGGGCGACGATGTAGTGCTCATCGGGCGCATGGTCTCCGAGGTCAAGAAGACGGGCCGGGACATCGACAACGCGTTCGCCCTGCACACCACGGTCCGGGAGGGGCGGATCACCCGCTACCACCTCTACGATGCTCTGTAAGAACGGGCCAGTGCCTCGCACAACGCGCCGGTTTCAAGAGGACTTCTGCGAACGGCGACCTGAGGGAACGTGGTCGTCTCCGGAGCTCTCGCAGAACTCTCGCATCCGGTCCGTTTGTGAGAATCGAGGCCATCGGCGTTGGAGCGCTGTCACGACAGCGGGGCCTGATCGTGTGTCGTGGTGAAGCGCTTGCGGTACTCGGTGGGCGTGATGCCCAGATGGCGGGCGAAGGCGCGGCGCAGGGTCTCGTCGCTGCCGAGGCCGCTGTGCTGGGTGGCGGAGGTGATGCTGTGTCCGTCGAGGAGGAGTTGCTGGGCACGGTCGAGACGCACGCGCTCGACCCAGCGGGCGGGGGTGGTGTGCAGTTCGGTCTGGAACAGCCGGGTCAGGTGCCGGGTGCTGACGGCGGCGGATGCGGCCATGGCGGGCAGGCTGTGGTCGGCGGTGGGATCGGCGAGCACTGAGGCGGTCAGCGTGCGCAGCAGGTCGCTGCGTGCGGGTGGGGTGGCCAGTGCGGTGGAGAACTGGGACTGGCCCCCGGGACGCTGCATGAACACGACCAGCTCGCGGGCGATGTCGCGTGCGGTGTCGGGACCGTGGTCGTGTTCTACCAGCGCCAGCGTCAGATCGATGCCCGCACTGATGCCTGCTGAGGTGATGTAGCGGCCGTCGTGAATATGCAGGGCGTCCGGTTCGACGTGTACGGGAGGGTGGCGGCGGGCGAGGGTGCGGGCGTGGCGCCAGTGGGTGGTGGCCCCGGCTGTCGTCGAGCAGGGTCACGCCGTCGAACACGAGGAAGGCGATCCGATGCGTCATGTCTGAATCTGTGGTTCATGTGGCCGGACAGACATGGTGCCAGCCCACGGCACGGGCGAGGGCGGAGGAGTCCAACGATCAGGTGCCAAGGAGAGGAAACCCTGATGAGCGAGACGATCGCAGGTGTGCGGATCCCGGACAGCGCCCTGGCGCGTGAGGCGACCGAGCTGGTGCGCGAGGTCAGTCCGCCGCTGCTGTTCGACCACTCGCGCCGGGTGTTCTTGTTCGGGTCGCTGCGCGGCGCCGAGCAAGGGCTGGACTTCGACCCTGAGCTGCTGTACGTGGGGGCGATGTTCCACGACCTGGGGCTGACGGAACGCTTCCGCCGTACCGACCAGCGCTTCGAGATCGACGGCGCCGACGAGGCCCGCCGCTTCCTGCAGGCCCGCGGCATCACCGGTGAGCCGGCCGAGCGGGTGTGGACGGCCATCGCCTTGCACACCACCCCGGAGATCCCGCTGCACATGGCGCCCGAGATTGCCCTGGTCACCCGCGGCGTGGAACTGGACGTCCTGGGCATCGGCTACCACGCGGTCTCCGACGAGCAGCGCGCCGCGGTGATCGCCGCCCATCCCCGCCCCGACTTCAAGAACCGGATCCTCGCCGCGTTCACCGAGGGCATCAAGGACCGCCCGGACACCACGTTCGGCAACGTCAAGGCCGACGTCCTCGCCCACTTCGTTCCCGGCTTCCGCCGCGGCGACTTCGTCGACGTCATCAAGGGCTCCGGCTGGGCCGAATGACCACCTCTGCTACGGACAGCGCAGCTCGGCGCGTACGAACGACAGACGTGCGGGCGGGACGCCCACACGCCGGCCCGCCATCGGCTCAACGGCTGCCCTCGACGACCTGCGTACCGCCCGAGCAGGTTCGGCAGGTCGATCTTCGGGAGCATCCTCTCGACGCGGCAGCGCAGCGAGGCCAGGGACCCCGGCTCGCCGAGCGCACCGAGCTTGTCGACGTTCAGCTTCACCCGGCCGCTCTCGGTCGTCTCGATGCTGACCTCCGCGGCCGGCCCCGCCTCGCGAGGCGTTTCCGCGAACTGCTTCCAGCCCGCGTCCAGGCCCCGCACCAGCTCCGCCGGGTGCTCCTCGACGGGCATCTCCAGGCTCAGCCCGGCGAGGACGCCCTAGCGTACGGCCTCGCGTACGGCCTCCCACTCCGGGCCGTCCAGCAGTCGGGCCCGGGGGCCGACCAGCGGTGCGAGGGCGCGGCGAACACGTCGTGGCGGATCAGGGCGCGGTGGAGTTGCTCCAGCACGCACACCACACCACGTACGCGCCCTGGGGCGATCGCACCCTGGTCCCCGGGCAGCGCCGGGTCCGCCCGGCGGGCGGCCTTGGCGAAGGTGGCGGACTGTGCTTCTCCGCACCAAGTCAAGTGAGACGATCACGGTTGTCAGGTGGATTGGGGGCGGGTGGTCGGGACACCGAGGGACACAGGTGCCCCCTCCTCGATCTCCGCGAGTCGCGGCAGCATCTTCGGATTGACCTGCGGCATCGGGCATCATCCCCCAACTGCGGGCCACTTTCGCGACGCAGGCAGTGGGATGTGTTGCATTCCGACACCGTCGATGTGATGCCTGCCACTGGCTGGGTGCTTCGGGTCGGGCATGCGCGATCATGACCGGATGGACGCTCGTTTCCTTGGCATCGCTGAGCTGGTCGAAGCCCCGTCCGTGGCGGTCGTGGTCGACGTCATGCGTGCTTTCACGGTGGCCGCCTGGGCCTTTGCCCAGGGGGCGGAAAAGATCGTTCTTGCTGAGTCGCTGGACGAAGCCCTGGCGCTCAAGGCTCGCCACCCGGATTGGGTGGCGCTCAAAGACGGTCCGCCGACGCCCGGGTTCGACACCGTCAACTCGCCGGGCCTGCTGCGAGCTGTTGACCTTGGCGGACGGACCGTTGTGCAGAAGACCACGGCAGGGACGGTCGGTGCCCTCGCGGTCAAGGAGGCGTCGCTGGTGCTGTGCGCCGGCTTCGTGGTGGCGGAGGCAACGGCGCGGCTCTTGCGGACACGCGAGTGTGACAGTGTCACGTTCGTGGTCACTGGCGACGACGGGCAGGCCGATGAAGATCTGGCGTGCGCTCAATACATCGCTCGCAGGGCCACCGAGGCTGGGACGGATGCGGCTGAGTTCCTCCGCCGCGCCGGCGAGTCGCGCGCCGCCGCCGAGCTGGCGGAGGGTGTGCGTCAAGGAGCCCATCCTGATGACGTCGCACTCTGTCTTGAGCTCGACCGGTTCCCCTTTGCCATGGTGGCGACCTTGGAAGACTCGCTCATGGTCCTCCGTCCCTGCGCCGTGCCTTCACTGACCGACGAGGACCGGCATCCGGTCGGATGATCCGAAGTGGACCGAGCCGTTCTGCGGATTGAGCCAGTCGCAGTTTGAGAAGCTGATGGCGTTCCTGCGTTGCCGTGCCCGCGGCAGATCGGATCCTGGACAGTCTCGCCCCACTAACGGCGATCTCGCCGACCCACCGGCCGCGCAAGGACACCGCGTACATCGTGGTTGGTGCGCTGGTGCCAGCCCGCGACCGCGGCATCTCCGCATCGCACCGAACCCGGCGTTGCCCGGGCCCGTCGCGGAGCTCCGATCATCGCGGACGGCGGCTACGGGGGCACCGGTGCGCTCATCCCGCACCGCGGACGGCGAGGCCAACAGCACCTGAGCGCCGAGCCGGAGGCCGGGAACAAGGTTCACCGCAAAGCACGCGCCCGCGTCGAGCACGCCCCTGTCCCGACTGAAGAACTGGAAGATCCTGCGGGACTGCCGGCTCAAGGGCAATGGCGTCCACCAGGCCATGCTCGGCATCGCCCGGCTTCACAACCTTGCCCTCACGGGATAACTCTCGCCTCATATGTGACAGCCTTAGAAGCTGTTGTCTTTCCGGGCTTGAGGACGGTGTTTTCGCTGGTCGGGCATAGGGTCGGTGATCCTGTGGGAGTGGTGGTCTGTCGTGTCGT
>NZ_JBSFMM010000363.1:0-6768 GCF_053599555.1 Streptomyces sp. NPDC000941 | reverse complement strand
CGAGGACGAGGTCCTCACCGTCATGGAGGGGCATCCGGGGGTGTCGCTGGCCGCGGTCAATGATGCCGAGTCGGTCGTGGTCTCGGGCGATGCGGATGCGGTCGCGGAGGTGGCGGGGCATTTTGCGGGGCTGGGTCGGCGGACGAAGGCGCTGCGGGTCAGCCACGCGTTCCACTCGGCACACATGGACACAGCGCTGGAGGAGTTCGCGGAGGTGGTCGCGGGGGTGACGGCGGGTGTTCCGCGGGTGCCGGTGGTCTCGAATGTGACGGGGCGGGTGGCGAGTGCGGAGGAGCTGGCGGATCCGGCGTACTGGGTGGCGCAGTTGCGGGGTACGGTGCGTTTCGCGGCCGGGGTGGAGCAGGCGCGGGAGCTGGGCGGGCGGGTGTTCGTCGAGCTGGGCCCGGACGCCGTGCTCTCCTCCCTCGTCCCCCAGGACGCGACCGCGATCCCCTTGCAGCGCACCGGCCAGGACCTTGCCTTCCCTCTCGCGCTGGCCTTAGCCCACTGCCACGGCCTGCCCGTGACCTGGCCCACCCCCACCCCCGTCTCTGCCTTGCCGGGCGAGCTGCCTACCTATGCCTTCCAGCGTGAGAGTTACTGGCTGCTGGCGGCTTCTGGCGGTGGGGATGTGGTGAGTTTGGGGCAGGCTCCTGCCGGTCATGGCCTGCTGGGCGCGGCGGTGGTGCTGGCCGAGGATGGTCTGACGGTGTTCACCGGCCGGATCTCTGTTTCGTCCCATCCGTGGCTGGCGGAGCATGTGGTGGGTGGCTCGGTGTTGGTGCCGGGCACGGTGTTCGTGGAGCTGGCGCTGCACGCGGGCGACTATGTCGACTGTGGTCACCTGGAGGACCTGACGATCGAAGCGCCGCTGGTGCTGGGGGAACGGGCGTCGGTCATGGTGCAGGTGTCCGTGGGTGAGGCCGATGAGAGTGGCCGTCGTGGGGTGCGGGTGTTCGCGCGCTCGGGGGAGGGGGCGTGGACGCGGCATGCCGTGGGTTTGCTGGCTGTGCAGGAACCGGTGGCCGGGGAGCCTGAGGGCGTATGGCCGCCGGCCGGTGCTGAACCGGTGGAGCTGGATGGTTTGTACGAGCGGCTGGCGGAGCGCGGGTATCGCTATGGTCCGGTGTTCCAGGGGCTGACGTCGGCGTGGCGGGATGCCGATGCGTGGTATGCCGAGGTGGCGCTGCCCGCGGACACCGACGTGTCCGGGTACGGCATCCACCCGGCTCTGCTGGACGCCGCGCTGCACACGCTCGCGGCCTCCAGCGGGGGAGCGGTGGAGGAGGTGCGGCTGCCGTTCAACTTCGCCGGGGTGGGGCTGTACGCGACTGGTGCCACGGCACTGCGAGTACGGCTCACGCCCGTGGACGAGGGCGGCGACACCGTCACCCTCCACCTCACCGACCCCACCGGCACCCCCATCGCCCGCATCGACTCGCTGACCACACGTGCCGTGCCCACGGCCCAGTTGGCAGCACTGGGCGTGGGCGACACCGAGCCCAAGGACCCGGTGTTCATCACGGAGTGGGTCCAGGCTCCTGCCACCCCCGCCACGTCTACGGGCCGCTGGGCGCTGCTGGGCCCGGACTTCCTGGGACTCGGCCCCGCCCTCGCCGAAGCGGGTGCGAGTGTCGGCGAGTACGCGGACCTGGCGGACCTCGAGGCCGTCGTCGCGCAGGATGCCGCCGCCGCGCCCCTGGTCGTCGTCGCCTCCTTCACGTCCCCCCGACTGCCGGACGACGTCCGCCAGTCCGTACACGAGTCGGCCTCCACGGCCCTCGCCCTGACGCAGGAGTGGCTTGCCCTCGATGCCCCCGGGCTGTCGGACGCACGGCTCCTCGTCTGCACGCGCGACGCGGTGGGCGTCGAGGACGGGGAACCCGCGCTCGACCTGGTGCATGCCCCGCTGTGGGGGCTCGTACGGTCGGCGCAGACGGAGAACCCGGACCGGTTCCTCCTCGCCGATATCGACGGGCACCAGGACTCGGCGCGGGCACTGCTCGCCGCCGTGACCGCCCACACCGAACGGCAGGCTGACGACGACCAGTTCGCCGTACGGCGGGGGACGGTCAAGGTGCCCCGCCTGGCGTGGCGGACTACCGACGGACTCCTGCCGGAACCCGCGAACGAGGCGGCGGACACGGACACTGCGCCGTGGCGGCTCACTCTGGAGGGCACCGGGTCCCTGGACCAACTCGCCCTACGGCCCCACGAAGAGGCACTGCGTGAACTCGGCTCCGACGAGGTGCGCATCTCGCTGCGTGCGTCCGGGCTCAACTTCCGTGATGTGCTGACGGCGCTCGGCATGGTGCCCGGCGACCATCGCGCCGTGGCCGGCGAGGGCGCGGGCGTCGTCCTGGAGACCGGGGCGAACGTCTCCTGGGTCCGCCCCGGCGACCGGGTGATGGGCATCCTCATGGAGGGCACCGGGCCGGTCACGGTCACCGACGCGCGTCTCGTCGTACGGATGCCGGAGGCCATGACCTTCGCCGAGGCCGCCGGTGTGCCCGTCGTCTTCCTCACCGCCTACTACGGGCTGGTGGACCTCGCCGCGATCAAGGCGGGGGAGTCGCTGCTGGTCCACGCCGCGACCGGCGGCGTCGGCACGGCCGCTCTGCAACTCGCCCGTCACTGGGGCGCGGAGGTGTTCGGCACGGCCAGCCCCGGCAAGTGGGACACGCTGCGCGGCCAGGGCCTGGACGACGACCACATCGCGAGTTCGCGGGACCTGGAGTTCGAGCGGAAGTTCCGCACCTCGCTCGGCTCCGCTTCCGGTACGGGAACGATGGACGTCGTACTGAACTCCCTCGCTAACGACTACGTGGACGCCTCGCTGCGGCTCCAGGGACCCGGCGGACGCTTCCTCGAAATGGGCAAGACGGACAAGCGATCGCCCGACGAAGTGGCCGTCGCCCACGACGGAGTGACGTACTGCGCGTACGACGTCCTCGACGCCGGCCCCGAACGCATCCGTGAGATGTTCGGCGAGCTGGTCGAACTCTTCGAGTCCGGCGCCATACGTCCCGTCCCCGTGTCGGCCTGGGACGTGCACCGGGCCCCCGACGCCCTCCGCTTCCTCGGCCAGGCACGCCACACGGGAAAGCTGGTGCTGACCCTGCCGCGTTCCTTCGCCGACGTTGGTGAGGGGTCGGTGTTGGTGACGGGTGGTACGGGGTCGCTGGGTGGTCTGGTGGCGCGTCATTTGGTGGTTGTGCATGGTGTTCGGAACTTGGTGTTGACGAGTCGTCGGGGTCTGGCGGCGTCGGGTGCGGAGGAGTTGGTTGCGGAGCTGGAGGGGTTGGGTGCGCGGGTGCGAGTGGAGGCGTGTGACCTGGCGGACCGGGAGGCGCTGGCGGGTGTGCTGGCGTCGGTGCCGGTGGAGCATCCGTTGCGGGCGGTGGTGCATGCGGCGGGTGTGGTGCGTGATGCCACGGTGTCGGGGTTGTCGGTGGAGGAGCTGGAGCTGGTGCTGCGGCCGAAGGTGGACGCGGCGTGGAATCTGCACGAGCTGACGCGTGGGCTGGACCTTTCGGCGTTCGTGCTGTTCTCCTCCGCGGCCGGCGTCATGGGCGCGGCGGGCCAGGCCAACTACGCGGCGGCCAACACCTTCCTGGACACCCTCGCCGCACACCGGCGCTTCCAGGGGCTGCCCGGCATCTCCCTCGCCTGGGGACTCTGGGAGCAGGCGGGCGGCATGGCGGGCGCTCTCGACAGCGGTGACCGGCAGCGGCTCGGACGTTCCGGCGTCGTTCCTTTGCCGATCGACACGGGCCTGTCCGTCCTCGACACCTCGCTGTGCGCCGGCGAGGCGGTCCTGGTCCCCGTCCAGTTCGACCTGGCGGCCATGCGGTCCCGCGCCATGGCCGACTCCGACTCCGGAGGGGACGTACCGCCCCTGCTGCGCGGCCTCGTCGGAACCCCGGCCCCGCGCCGTACCGCACTGCGCAGGGCGGCGGCGAGCGCGACGGCCACGGAGGCGAACTGGGCCGACCGGCTGGCGGGCCGCACGGCCGACCAGCAGGTGGAACTCCTCGTCGAGCTGGTACGCGAGCAGGCGGCGGCCGTGCTCGGCCACGGCGACACCACCGGGATCGAAGCGGACCGCGCCTTCAAGGAACTCGGCTTCGACTCCCTCACCGCCGTGGAACTGCGCAACCGCCTCGGCAAGGCGACCGGCCTGAGGCTCTCCGGCACCCTTGTCTTCGACTTCCCGACGTCCGCCACGCTCGGCGCACACCTGCGCACCGCCCTGGTCCCCGAAGAAGCGGACCCGGTGAAGCGGATCGTCGGGGACCTCGAACACATCGAGACCGCACTGTCCGAACTCGGTCAGGACATCGAGCCCGACGACGAGGCATTTGCGAGCATCGCCGCCCGCCTCCAGACGATGCTCTGGAAATGGAACGACCTGCACGACGCTGAGGGCTCCGTCGACGAGACACAGGACTTCGGTACGGCGAGCGACGACGAACTCTTCGACGCGCTCGATCAGGAACTCGGAAGCTCCTGAACCACGGCGCACCGCCGCCGCTCACCAGCCGTAACTGTCCTACCCAGGAGTGGAATTCGCATGGCGAACCTTGCCCAGACCCCGGCGAACGGTCCTCGCGACATGGGGAAGGCCGTGGACAACGAGGAAAAGCTTCGGGACTACCTGAGGCGAACTGCCGCCGACCTGCGCCAGACGCGCCGGCGGCTGAAGGAAGCCGAGGCTCGCGAGCAGGAGCCGATCGCCATCGTCGGAATGGGATGCCGCTACCCCGGCGACATCACCTCCCCCGGAGCCCTCTGGCGGCTCTTGGAGGAGGACGGGGACGCGGTCTCCGAGTTTCCGTCCAACCGGGGTTGGGACCTTGAGGAGGTGTACCACGCCGACCCCGACCACGCGGGCACCTCCTACGTCACGAAGGGTGGCTTCCTCCACGACGCCGACCGCTTCGACGCCGACTTCTTCGGCATCAGCCCCCGCGAGGCCGAGGCGATGGACCCGCAGCAGCGGCTGCTGCTGGAGACCGCGTGGGAGGCGTTCGAGCACGCCGGCATCGCCCCCGACACGCTCAAGGGCAGCCGAACGGGCGCCTTCATCGGCGCCATCGGCCAGGATTACGCCCCCGCCGGCCGCGCCTTGCCCGCGGAGTACGAGGGCTACGTGTTGACCGGCACCACCACCAGCGTCGTCTCCGGGCGGCTCGCGTACACGCTCGGCTTCGAAGGACCCGCCGTCACGGTCGACACCTCGTGCTCGTCGTCCCTGGTGGCCCTGCACCTGGCGGTGCAGGCGCTGCGCAACGGCGAGTGTGGCCTTGCCCTCGCCGGCGGTGTCACCGTACTGCCCACACCCCGCCTCTACGTGGAGTTCAGCAAGCAGCGGGGACTGTCCCCCGACGGCCGCTGCAAGGCCTTCGCGGCCGCCGCCGACGGCACCGGTTTCGGCGAGGGCGTGGGTGTCCTGGTGCTGGAGCGGCTGTCGGATGCCCGGCGGCGGGGGCATCGTGTGCTGGCGGTGGTGCGGGGCTCGGCCGTCAACCAGGACGGCGCGAGCAACGGCCTGACGGCGCCGAACGGTCCGTCGCAGGAGCGGGTGATCCGGCAGGCGCTGGACAGCGCGCGGCTGGCTGCGTCCGACGTGGACGCGGTCGAGGCGCACGGGACGGGTACGAAGCTGGGTGACCCGATCGAGGCGCAGGCCCTGATGGCCACCTACGGCCAGGGGCGGGGCGAGGGTGCCGAGCCGCTATGGCTGGGTTCGGTTAAGTCGAACATCGGCCATACGAATGCCGCTGCGGGTGTGGCCGGTGTGATCAAGATGGTGGAGGCGATGCGGCGTGGTGTGCTGCCGCGGACGCTGCATGTGGATGAGCCGACTCCGCAGGCGGACTGGGAGGCGGGGCAGGTGCGGCTGCTGACGGAGGCCCGCGCATGGCCAGAGGCGGGCCGGCCGCGCCGGGCGGGTGTGTCGTCGTTCGGTATCAGCGGTACGAACGCGCACGTCATCCTCGAGGAAGCTCCCGCTGAGGAGCCGGTCGAGGAGCCGGTGGAGGAGCTGTCCCCGGTTTCCGGGTTGCCGGTGGTGTGGCCGGTGTCGGGGAGGACTGCGGCTGCGTTGCGGGCGCAGGCGGCCCGGTTGGCCGCGTATGTCCGTGAGGCCGGGGAGGAGGTGGATGCGGCGGCGGTGGCTCACACCCTGATGCATGGCCGTGTGCACTTTGATCAGCGGGCCGCGGTGGTAGGTGGGCCGGTTGCTGAACTGGTTGCGGGTCTGGAGGCGTTGGCGGCGGATGGGTCGGATGAGTGTGTGGTCACCGGCACTGTGGCCGGGGGCAAGACGGTATTCCTGTTCACCGGGCAGGGTTCGCAGCGTCCTGGGATGGGGCGGGTGTTGTATGAGGCGGAGCCGGTGTTTGCGGCTGCTTTCGATGAGGTGTGTGCCCGTTTCGAGCTTCCGGTGCCGCTGAAGGACGTGGTCTTCGGCTCCGATGCGGGGTTGTTGGATCAGACGCGGTATGCGCAGGCGGGTTTGTTCGCGTTGCAGGTGGCGTTGTTCCGGTTGGCCGAGGCGTACGGACTGGTGCCTGATGTGCTGCTGGGGCATTCGATCGGCGAACTCGCTGCGGCGTATGTGGCGGGCGTGTGGTCTTTGGAGGATGCATGTGTGCTGGTCGCGGCGCGGGGGCGGCTGATGCAGGCGGCTCGCTCGGGTGGGGCGATGACGATGATCGCCGCAATCGAGGACGAGGTCCTCACCGTCATGGAGGGGCATCCGGG
>NZ_JBSFMM010000362.1:0-6878 GCF_053599555.1 Streptomyces sp. NPDC000941 | reverse complement strand
CCCCGGCCCCGCCCGAGGGCCCCCACCCGGCCGGCCCGCCGGGGGCGGCACCGCCCGGCCGGATGTCGCCCAAGGCGGTCAGCCTGGCGCTCTCCGGACTGCTGCTTGGCATGTTCGTGTCTAATCTTGCCTCGACGATTGTGTCCAATGCGCTGCCGCGCATCATCCCCGACCTGGGCGGCACCCAGAACGTCTACGCCTGGATCATCACCACCGAACTGCTGGCCATGACCGCCGCCGTGCCCCTGTGGGGCAAGATGGCCGACCTCTACAGCAAGAAGTTGCTGATCCAGCTCGCGCTCGCGCTGTTCGCGTGCGGTTCGCTGATCGCCGGCTTCGCGCCCAATATCGAGGTGTTGCTCCTCAGTCGGGTCGTCCAGGGCATCGGCGCCGGCGGTATGAACGCCCTCGCGATCGCCATCCTCGCGGCGATGGTCTCACCGCGTGAAATGGGCCGCTACTCCGGTCTGTTCGGCGCGGTCTTCGGCCTCGCCACCATCATCGGCCCGCTGCTCGGCGGCCTGATGGTGGACACCTCCTGGCTCGGCTGGCGCTGGTGCTTCTTCCTCGGTGTGCCGCTCGCGCTCGCCGCCGTCGTCCTGCTCCAGCGGACCCTGCATCTGCCGGTGGTGCGCCGCCAGGTCAAGATCGACTGGCTTGGCGCCGCACTCATCGTCAGCGGGGTGAGCGCCCTGCTGATCTGGTCCTCGCTGGCCGGCGACAAGTTCGCCTGGGGGTCCTGGCAGACCGCCGTCCTGGCCGCCGGTGGTGTGGTGCTGCTCGGGCTCGCGGTGTACGTGGAGTCGCGGGCGGCCGAGCCGATCATCCCGCTCGGCATCTTCCGTATCCGTACGGTCGCCCTGGCCACGCTGGCCACCGTGGTGGTCGGTGTGCTGATGTTCGGCAGCGGGGTGTTCCTGTCGCAGTATCTGCAGATCAGCCTCGGCAAGTCGCCGACGGTCGCCGGACTGATGACACTGCCGCTGGTCTTCGGCCTGCTCGCCACGTCCACCGTCGCCGGCTCATTGATCACCAGGCACGGCCGCTGGAAGGCGTTTCTCGTGGCCGGAGCCGTGCTGATGACCGTCGGGGCGCTGTTGTTCAGCTTCATCGACGCACACACCAACGTGCTGCTCCTGAGCGCCTACATGGTGGTGTTCGGCGCCGGTATCGGCCTGCTCCTCCAGAACCTGGTCCTGGCCGCGCAGAACGAAGTGGCCGCGAGCAACCTGGGCGCCGCCACCTCGACCGTGAGCTTCTTCCGCAGCATGGGCGGCGCGATCGGCGTCAGCGCCCTCGGCGCGGTGCTCGCCAACCGCGTGACCTCGAGTCTGCAGGACCGCTTCGGATCGTCCGTCACGGGAGACGGCACCATGAAGGTCCCCGATCTGGACAAGCTTCCGCCCGAGGTGCTGCGCGCCGTTCAGGACGCCTACGGCTCGGCCACGGCCGATCTGTTCCGGGACGCCGTGCCGATCGCGGTGGTGGCGGTGATCGCGGTGGCGCTGATCAAGGAGAAGCCGCTGCAGACGTTGACCGGCGACCAGCGCAGGGCCAAGGAGACCAAGGAGACGGCGGGTTCCGCGGCGGAGTGACGCATGGCGATGGGGCCCGGCCGGTCGGCCGGGCCCCATCGCGTCTCGGACGCGGAGTCAGATCACCGTGGCGCCATGCGCAGGGCGCCGTCGAGCCGGATCGTCTCGCCGTTGAGCATCGGGTTCTCGACGATATGTGCGGCGAGTGAAGCGAACTCCGTGGGGTCCCCGAGCCGGGCCGGATGCGGCACCTGCCGGCCGAGCGCGTCGATCGCGGACCGGGGGAACGGAGCGAACATCGGGGTGTGGAACAGCCCCGGCGCGATCGTGACCACGCGGATCTTCAGCGATGCGAGGTCACGGGCGATCGGCAGGGTCATACCGATGACACCCGCCTTCGAGGCCGCATAGGCGGCCTGCCCGATCTGACCGTCGAACGCGGCCACCGAGGCCGCGTTGACGATGACTCCGCGCTCCTCACCCTCGACCTCGGCCTGAGCGATCCGTGCCGCGGCCAGGCGGATGACGTTGAAGGTGCCGATCAGGTTGACCTGGACGACCTCGTTGAAGGCGTCCAGGGGGAACGGGCCGTCCTTGCCGACGGTCTTGACGGCGTTGCCGGTCCCGGCGCAGTTCACCGCGATACGCAGCGTGCCCAGGCTCGCGGCGAGC
Organism: Streptomyces sp. NPDC000941; assembly: GCF_053599555.1. Classification (NCBI taxonomy): domain Bacteria; kingdom Bacillati; phylum Actinomycetota; class Actinomycetes; order Kitasatosporales; family Streptomycetaceae; genus Streptomyces; species Streptomyces sp. NPDC000941. Next base: position 4,671 of record NZ_JBSFMM010000362.1, on the reverse strand, counting down.
TCGATCGCGGCGGCGACATCCTCTTCCCTGGTCACATCGCCGGGAGAGAACACCACGCGCTCACCCAGCTCCGCCGCGATGTCCTTGCCCTGCGCGGATCGGGCGAGGATGACCACCGACGCGCCCCGGTCGTGCAGGTTGCGTACTGTCGCCAGGCCAAGTCCGGACGCACCGCCGGTGACCAGCGCGACACTTCCCCCGATCCGCACGTGTCACTCCAGTTCTGTGTTGTGGCCGTCGCTCTGCCGAAGTCGTCGTGCCGGTCGTACGGGTCGCGCCGTGGCGGTGTCGTACGGTCACTGGGTCGGTGCGTGCACCCAGCTCAGCCCGTCGGGCGAGGGGATCAGGCCGCCCTCGAACAGCGGAGCCTCGTCCTCGGCGTCCTCGCCGAGCAGCGCCTGCATCTGGACCTTGGAGCCCTCGACCATCGCCTCGCGGACGACCGAGGAGTTCACCAGGTTGCCCCAGCCGCCACCGGTGGTGCCGCCCATCTGGTCGACCGCGTCGGAGAATTCCTTGGTGTGCGACTGCATGCGCTCCGCCAGCGCGTCGGCCGAGGTCAGCGCGGCCTCCCCGGAGGAGACACCGCCCACCAGGTCGACGAAGGACTCCAGCTCGGGGCGGGTGGCGTTGGTGACCTTCTTCGCCTGCCAGAAGTAGGAGTTCTCGTCGCGGTGCATCTCGTAGAAGGAGACCAGGAACTCGTAGAACACGCTGTACTCGCGGCGGTAGCGCGCCTCGAACTCCTGCATCGCGGCCTTCTCCTCGACCACGCCGTCCAGCACGCTGTTGATCGACCGGGCGGCCAGCATGCTGCTGTACGTGGCCAGGTGCACGCCCGAGGAGAACACCGGGTCGACGAAACACGCCGAGTCACCGACGAGCATCATGCCCGGGCGCCAGAATGTCGTGTTGTGGTACGAGTAGTCCTTGCGGACCCGGATCTGACCGTACTGGCCCTCGGTGACCCGCTTGGCGGGGGAGAGGAAGTCGGAGATCTTCGGGCACTCGTCGATCAGCGCCTGGAGCGCCTTCTCCGGGTCGCCCTGGATCTTCTCGGCCATCTCCCGGCGGACCACGGCGCCGACGCTGGTCAGCGTGTCGCTCAGCGGGATGTACCAGAACCAGCCGCTCTCGAAGGCGACGCAGAGGATGTTGTAGCGGGTGGGCTCGGGCAGCCGCTTACCGCCCTCGAAGTAGCCGAACAGCGCCAGGCTGCGGAAGAACTCCGAGTACTCACGCTTGCCGCCGGCCCGCTTGTACAGGCGGCTCTTGTTGCCGGAGGCGTCCACGACGAACTTGGCCGCCGCGTGTCGCTCCACGCCCTGGCTGTCGGTGTACCGCACGCCGCTGACCCGGTCGCCGTCCTCGACGACGTCGATGACGTCGCACTCCTCACGCACCTGCGCGCCGACGCGGCGGGCGTTGTTGAGCAGGATCTCATCGAACTTCGAGCGCTCGACCTGGTAGGCGGTGGAGGTGGGACCCGCCATCTTCGGCGACACCGAGAACGAGAACGTCCACGGCTCCGGGTTGGCCCCCCAACGGAACGTGCCACCCCGCTTGAGTGGGAAACCCGCCTTCGCCAGCTCGTCCGCGGCGCCGGTCAGCCGGCAGATGCCGTGGATCGTCGACGGCAGCAGCGACTCCCCGATCTGGTACCTCGGGAAGGACTCCTTCTCCAGGACGAGCACCGAATGGCCCTTTTTGGCCACGAGCGCGGCCAGTGTCGAACCGGCTGGGCCGCCACCCACCACCACGACGTCGAATTCTTCGAAGTTATCCGCGTTATCCATGTTGTCGGCGCTATCCATGTTTTCTGCGTGACTCACGTGCTTTCCCCCTGGTTCTCTCGCTGAGCATGACGATGTCGTGTACGGAGGGCGGTGTCGGGATTAAGTCTGCTGCTCCGATCTCGTAATGCCGGAAGGGCAGACGGAAGAGTATCGGCGTGAGGTTACAGGATAGCCGACGGCAATGTCGACCGAGTTGTGCGGGTACGGGGTTCACGCGGATCCGTTCACTTTCCGTTCACGAACGTAATTTCGCAGCGGATTCAACCAATCCGCTATTACGCTTCGGCTTCACTCCATTACGCTGAGTTTATTGCATCGAGATCGACTGCGGAGTTAGGGTTCAACGGTTGATGCAGATCGGGGGGTTGGTGGACGGGACGTCCCCACGGTAGGCCCTGCGCTGCTGTGCGAGATTTGCTCATAACGGGGGTTTGGCAATGTCTACGCAGTTCCTGCGACCGTATTCCGCTGTGCCGGAAAGTGTCCGCTTTCTGATGCGCTGGGTTGTTCTGCTCTGACGTTTTATTCATTCTTTGCAGTGCTGACATATTTCCTGATGTGAACTTGGGGCTCGCTGCTGCTTTCAGCGCTGCGCCGCCAATTGTCAGGCACATTCCGCGTACGCACTGAACATCCCTGGGTCGCCGGTTCGACGCTCTTCTGGGATGGATTACGATTCTCCTGGGGAAGAGATGCCAACAACCGGCTCGTCGACGTTCAGCGAGACTTTCACCGTCACCGCCGACAATCCTCTGCTCAGCGGTCACCGCGTGTACGGGCGCACCCTCCTCCCAGGCGTCGGATATGTGGATCTGGTGCTCCAGGTTCTCGCCCGGCACGGTCATGCGATGCCGGACGTCGAACTGCGCAACCTCACGATTCTCGCGCCGCTCGTCGCGGGCCCCGGCGAGCAGATTCTCACCACCGTGGAGGCGAGCCCGGCGCCCGCCGGGGGCTGGCGGATCGAGGTCCGCAGCCGACGCCCTCAGGACAGCGCGGACGTAACGCACGCCATGGTCACCGCGCACCGGCAGCCCGCACCGGACTTCGGCGGGCGCCGGCTGTCCCTGCCGCTCACGGGAACCGAACGGCTTCTGTCCATCGCCGATGTCTACGCCTGGGTCCGCGAGCGCGAACTGGTCCACTCGGGCCTGATGAAGGTCGGCGGCATGGTGCACCACCGCGTCGCCGACTCGGTCGTGGCGCTGGAGCTCCCCCAGGAACACTCGGGCAGCGCGCCCAACTTCCTCTTCCACCCGGCGCTGTTCGAAGCGGGGCTGCTCGGTGGCGGCGTGGGCATGCATGTGCTGGACGAGGAGCACCAGGGCGATGACCTCTATCTGCCGCTGGTGTTCGAGTCGTTCCGGGCGATCGCGCCGCTTGGCCCGCGCTGCTTCGTACGGGTGCCGGCCGCTTCGGCACGCCGGGACGACGAACTGTTCCGGCTGGCGGTCGAGTTCTACGACGAGACCGGCGCGCAGATCGCGGAGATCGGGCAGCTGGTGGCCAAGCGGGTCCGGGCCGCGGAGTCCCTGGACGTCCGGGACGGGGCCCACTCGGCCGCGGTGACCACCGCCCCCGCGGCGGACCCGGCGGCCCCGGAAACCGATCAGGGCACAGAGGCGCGGGACGCCTTGACCACACTGCGGGAACTGGTCGCGGCGCGGCTGGAGCGGCCCGCCTCCCAGGTCGACATCAACGGCAGCTTCTACGAGCTGGGACTCACCTCCGCGCAGCTGGTGTCCCTGGTGCCCCAGCTGGAGAACCGGCTGACCCTGTCGCTCTCGCCGACGATCGTGTTCGAGTACAGATCCATCGCCCAGCTCGCGGACTGGCTGCAGGGGCAGGTCACCGAGCGGCACGGGGCGACGCAGGACGACTCGGCCGACCGCGTGGCCGCCGTACGCACCGCACTGGTCGACGAGATCTCCGCACTGCTCGGCGTGTCGGCCGACGAGGTGGATCCGCGCGCCGAGTTCGCCGAATTCGGGCTCGACATCACCGGCCTCGCCCAGCTGGCCGCCCGGCTCGACGACGCATACGGGGCGGCCGTCACATCCGCCGTCCTCATCGAACGCCGGACGGTACAGGCCGTGGCCGAATACCTGGCCGCTTACGCGCCGGAGTCCGCGCGGGACGGCTCCGCCACGGCGGCTCCCGAGGCCGGGACACGCCCCCATCCCATGGTGCATCGCGTGGTGTCCGACGGCGGCGACGTCGTCGTATGCCACACCCGCTTCAGCGGCGACGAGCCGTTCCTGCGGGACCACCAGGTGCGGAACAGCCGGCTGCTCCCCGCGGTCGCGCAGCTGGAGATGGCGCGCGCGGCGGTGGTGGCCGCCCTGGGCGAGGAACACCCGGAGCGGGTACGGCTGCACGACGTGGTGTGGCTGCGGCCGGCGACCTGCGGCCCGGACGGGCTGGAACTGCGGGTGAGCATCGAGCCGCTGCCCGACGGCCGCTGGGAGTACACCATCGACCGTATCGACGGCGACGGTGCCCATACGGTGTGCAGCACCGGCCGGGCGAGCACCGCGGACGTCGGCGACCGGACCGTGCCGACCCTGGACGACCTGCGCGTGGCCTGCGCCGAGCGGGTGATCAGCGGTACCGAGGTCTATGACCTGTACGCGCGCGTCGGCATGGACTACGGCCCCACCCAGCGGTCTGTGGCGACACTTCACGTGGGCAGGGACGAGTTGGGCAGCCCCCAGGCGCTGGCCGAGCTGCGCCTGCCGGCGGCGGCCGAGCCGCTGGACCGCTACCTGCTGCACCCCAGCATCCTCGACGGCGCACTGCAGGCCACGATCGGCCTGCCGCTGGCCGCGCCGCTGCCCGACGGGCTGCCCGCCGACCCCGCGCTGCCGTTCGCCGT
>NZ_JBSFMM010000361.1:0-6895 GCF_053599555.1 Streptomyces sp. NPDC000941 | reverse complement strand
CCGGTGGTGTCGTACGAGACCGTGAGCCCACTGCCCGACACACGCTCGAGCAGCGCGGGCAGCGCGGCCCACCCCTCCAACAGGGCTGTCTGATCGGACCTTTGGGCAGCCCATCGTTACCGTATCCCCTCACCTGCAACTTCATCACCTCTCTGAATGGCAATAGGTCGGAGGTCTTCCTTATCGCCGAGCGAGCCTGCACTATGCCCGGTAGTTCACAACCAGGTATGGGAGGCATGTACGTGACCTCAGGGACGGGGAACGGAATCTCTCGGCGAGGTGTGATCGGCACGGCCGCCGCCGTCGGCACCGGAGGCTGGCTGACCGGATCCGGCACCGCATGGGCCGCGCCCCAAGGATCCTCGGCCCGGGCGGAAAACACACATGAGCGGCTGGTGAGAGCCGCCGCCATGCGGTGGCGGCGGCTGCCCGGCGACTGGAAGGACGGGCCCTTCCTCGGCAACGGGCTGCTCGGTGTGCAGATCTACCGGGGCGCCACGGCCAACTCCGTGAAAGTCATGGTCAGCCACAGCCAGGTGCAGGACCAACGGCCGCAGTGGCGCGCCCCGTACGGCTTCTCACGGCTGCCCATCGGCCACTTCGACCTCACGCTCGCCGGCGAGGTGACCGATATCGACTGGACCCTCGACCTCTGGGACGCCGAGCTGCGCGGCACCGTCACCACCACGCGGGGCAGCGTCCGCTTCTCCATGCTGGTCCACAACTCCCGTACCGCGCTGCTGATCTCCACCCGACCGAGCGCGGGCGAGCAGTCCGCGGCCTGGTCGTTCACCTGGATGCCCGCCATCTCGCCCCGGCAGAAGGACAAGCCAGCGGACTACACGGGCAACCCCGACGCCCGCACCGGATCCACGGGCGCCACCCACTACGTCCAGCAGCCCCTGGTCGCCGGCGGTGGGTGGGCCACCGCCTGGCGCGAACGGCGGGTGGGCACCGGCCGGCTGCTCGCCGCCCATATCGTCTACCGCTTCCCGGAGGGCTTGGACGGCACCACCGAGTTGGCGGTCGCCGAAGTGGCCCGTACTCTGGCCGCCGACCCGGACGAGCTGGTGCGCGAGCACCGCGGCTGGTGGCACCGCTTCTACCGGCGCAGCCTGCTGTCCGTACCCGACAAACGGCTCCAGGACTTCTACTGGATCCAGCTCTACAAGGCCGCGTGCGCCACCCGGGCGGGCGGACCCTCGATGTCCGAGTGGGGGCCGTGGTATCCGGAGACCGGCGGCAGCTGGACCGCGGTCTGGTGGAACCTCAACGTCCAGATCGCCACCTGGCTGATCCAGGGGTCCAACCACCTCGAACTCGACTCGGTCACCTCCACCTTCAAAGCCTTCGAGGAATATCTGCCGCTCTCGGTGCCACCGGAGTACCAGGACGGCCAGACCTACGCCCTCGCCCACCCCTCCGACTGGATGCTGCGCCCCGGCGCGAAGACCGTCGGCATCCCCGGCACCTCCACCAAGACCGACAACAACGGCAATCTCATCTGGGCCATGCACAACGTCTGGCTCAGCTACCGCCACACCATGGACGTGCGGATCGTGCGGGACGTCCTCTACCCGATCCTCGTCAAGGCGGTGAACTTCTACGACCACTTCCTCCACGAAGGCAGCGACGGCAGACTGCATCTGCCGCTGACCCGGTCGCCCGAGTGGGCGGACGCCGAGGACTGCACATACGATCTGTCGCTGCTGCGCTGGGGCTGCGCCACCCTGCTCGACTGTCTGCGCATCCTCCGTACGGACCATCCGCGCGCCCCGCGCTGGCGCGAAATCCTCCGGCGCCTGGTCGACTATCCGCGCGATGCGACCGGGATCATGATCGGCGCGGACAAGCCGCTGACCGAGTCCCACCGCCACTTCTCCCATATGTTGTGGCTCTATCCGCTGGGCGAGCTGGACTGGGACCGGGCGGGCGACCGGGACATCATGCGCACGACCTTCGACCACTGGGTCAGGGACCGCGCACTGTGGGCGGGTTACAGCTACGGCGTCGCCTCCTCGATGGCCTCCCGGATGGAGCGGCCCGAGGAGGCTCTGGACTTCCTCACCTTCTTCACCGACGGCAAGGTCGTCAACAACGCCTGGATGACCCCCAACACCATGTATGTGGAGGGCGGGAACCTGGCCACGGAGAGCCCGCTGACGGCGACCCAGTCGATCCTCGACATGGCCGTGCAGAGCCACGGCGGCGTCGTACGGGTCTTCCCCTCCCTGTCGCGGCGCTGGCCGGACGCCTCCGTCCAGTCCCTTCGCACCCAGGGCGCGTTCCTGGTGGACGCGGACCGCTCGGGCGGCCGGACGCGGTGGGTGCGCGTGCACAGCGAGGCGGGCGCGCCGCTGGTGCTGGCGCATGGCATCGAGGGCGCCGTCGACGTACGGGACGAGCGCGGCCGGCGGCTGAGGTACCGGGAGACGGCCCCCGGCCGTATCGAGATCCCGCTGGGCCGGGAGGGAACGGCGGTCGTCGTGCCGCGCGGCACCGACCCCGACCTGGATCCGCGCGATGTGCCGGCCGTGGGCGACGCCAAACCGTGGGGGCTGCCCGACTGAGCCGTAGCGGGCGTGGACAACTTGGGGCTTCGCCAGGACAGTTATGCCCACCCCGTGAAGACGCGGGGTGGGCGGGCGGCTTACGATCTTGTACCACCACGCCGCGGTCGAGGATCGTGCGCCGAACAGCCCGGAAAGCCCTGAAATGAGGAGATCACACGTGACCGCTCAAGGGGTAGCAGCCCAGACCGGAAGCGGACCGGAGCCCCCCAGCAGCCCCCTCAACCAGGGCAAGCCGCACAGCGCCCGGATGTACGACTACTTCCTGGGCGGCAAGGACAACTACGTCGCCGACCGCCAGGCCGCCGCCAAGGTGCTCACCATGTGGCCGGGCGTCATGATCGCCGCCCGCACCAACCGCGCCTTCATGCACCGCGCGATCCGGTACCTGGCCGCCGAGCGCGGCATCCGCCAGTTCCTCGACATCGGCACCGGTATTCCGACCAGCCCCAATCTCCATGAGGTCGCCCAGTCGATCACCCCGGATGCCCGGATCGTCTACGCCGACAACGACCCGATCGTCCTCGCCCACGCCCAGGCCCTGCTGGGCAGCGACCCGCGGGGGCGCACCGCCTACGTCGACGCGAATGTCGCCGATCCGGACACCATCCTGAACGCCCCGGAACTCACCGAGGTGCTGGATCTGTCCCAGCCCGTCGCCCTGAGCCTGTGCGCGCTGCTGCACTTCGTCCCCGACGATTGGGACCCGTACGGGATCGTGCAGCGCCTGCTCGAACCGCTGGCCCCCGGTTCGTATCTGGTGCTGAGCCACATCACGCCGGACTTCGACCCCGAGGCCACCCAGCGGACCGTGCAGATCTACCACAGTGGCGGCATCCAGGGGAAAATCCGGTCCAAGGCCGAGGTGGAACGATTCTTCACGGGTCTTGAGCTGGTCGAGCCGGGCATCGAGGTGCCGCACCGCTGGCACCCCGACCTCGCGGCCCCGGACACCGGGACGGACACCGGCGATGTCACCGACGAGGAGGTCTCCTTCTGGGTGGGAGTCGCCCGTAAGCCGGGCTCCTGACCCACCGTCCCGACCCGCCGGAACACGGGCCGCTCACACCCGGCCGCCGGGAGCGGCGCGGCGCTTGCCTTCTGAAGATCCCTGCGCGTCAATGAGCCCCATCTTCTGACCGGGCATCAGCGATGCGGACATGGATCGGACGGGACGAGCGATGAGACGTACCACTCCCGGATTACGCGCCACGGCCACCGCCGCCGCCTGCGCGGCGGTGCTCGCGGGGGCCGTGGCCCTGGCGCCCACGGCCGCCGCGGTGTCGCCGGACACCGCCACGGCCCCGTACGACTGCGGTGTGTACGGCACCGCCGATCTCACCCTCCACGCCACCCAGAACGGCACCCGGGCCACGCTCACGCCCCTCTTCCCGGGTCTGACCGCCCCGGTCGCGATCCCGGCGAACACCATCTCCGCCACTCTGCTGCTCGAGAAGAACGGCGGCCCGGGGACGACCAAGTTCACCAGCACATCCAGCCCGGCCATCCCGGCGGGCTTCCCGATCCAGGTCACGCTCGTCGGCACAGTGGCGCCCGGCGACAGTCTGGACTCCTATCTGGGCGGCGGCTCGCTGCGCATGTCGATCGGGGCCGTCGTGATCACCTGCGACGCGCTGGCCAAGCAGACGCCGGGCCCGTTCGTCTTCGACTGACCTCAGCGGCCCTCATGACTTACGGCTTGTGGCCGACCGCCTCCGCGTAGAACGTGCGGTCCACGACCCGGTCCTCGGACAGCGGGTCACCTTCGGTGACACCGGCCGCGGCGTATGCCTTCTGCAGGCGGTCCGCCGTGCCGTCGCGGATCTCCCAGTCCATGCGCAGCGATGGCACGGCGGCCAGCGTGTCCGGCTCGGCCTTGAGCGCTTCGCCGAGCTCCTTCACAAACGCCTTGTCCTTCTTGTAGTCCCCGGCGAAGTAGGTGTTCACGGTGCGGATGTAGGCGCGCAGAAACGCCACCCCCGCGTCCGGATCGCCCGTCAGCAGATCGGGGCCGAAGAGAAGGCCGCCCAGCGGTTCGCCCTGCGGCTGACCGCCGAGGAAGGCGTAGCCGGCGTCGCCGTCCACCTCGCGCCACACCGGGTCGAGCAGCCATGCCGCGTCCACACCGCCGTTCTTCAGTGAGGTGAGGACTTCGGCCGGGCCCAGCTGCTGGAAGCGGACGCTGTCCACGTCGGCCTGGTGCTTGGCCAGCACCTTCTCCATCGGATACATGATGACCGAGCCCTTGCCGATGAGCGTGCCGACGGTACGGTCCTTGAGGCCGACCTCACCGGCCGTCTGCCCGGGCCGCAGCCTGGCCCAGAACCCGCTCTTGGAGCCGGGCGCGGGCGAGAAGTTCCCGGCGACCCAGCGGATGTCGAACCCCTGCCGGATGCCATTGAGCACGCCCGCCTCCGGTGCCGCGTACTGGACGTCGATATCGCCCTTGGCCAGCAGCGGCAGCGCGTCGGGGGTGGGCAGCAGCTTCACCTCGACGTCCAGCTTCTCCTTGGCGAACTCGCCCTTGGCCAGGGCGATCTGCAGCGGCGCCAGGTACTCGGCGTTCAGGGTGCTGGCGGAGACGACGACCTTCGTCTTCTTCTTCAGCGGCTTGGGCGCGGGCGCGCCGGGCTCACAGCGGGCCGGCGCGCGGTCCTCGGACAGGTCGGAGGGGTCGGTCCAGCCCTTGGTGCAGCCTGCGACGGGCGCGATCGGACGGGCCTTGCGCTCGGCGCCTGAGTGCGCCGAGTCGGAGGTCTGCACATCGCAGGCGGTGAGGGAGCCGAGGACGCCCAGCAGGGTCACGGCGGTGGCCAGGGCGCGGGTGAGGAAGGGTCCGGGTGCTGGCATGGGTGTTGCCTTCCGGTTCCGGTGAGGCCGAGTTGAACAGGGGTCGGGAGTGAGTGTCAGGACTGGGGGCGGCCGCGGTCCCGCGGGGCCCAGGGAGTGAGTCGGCGGCCGACGAAGCGTACGAGTTCGGAGAAGACCACGCCGAGCACGGCCACACAGACGATGCCGACGAACATCACGTCGTTCTGGAACAGCGCCCGCGAGTCGAAAATGAGATGGCCGAGCCCGTTGTCCGCGGCGATCTGCTCGGAGGCGACGATCACCAGGACCGCCACCCCGGCCGCGACCCGCATGCCCACCAGGACCTGTGGCAGCGAGGCGGGTAGCAGCACATGGCGGAACATCTGCCAGGGGCCCGCGCCGAAGACCTGACCGGCCTCCCGGTACCCCTCCGCGACGCCCATCACGGCCGCCATCGTGGAGATCCAGACGAAGAAGAAGACGGTGGTGGCCACGAGCGCGATCTGCGGACCCTCGCCGAGGCCGAACATATTGAGGAACACCGGCAGCAGCGCGAGCTTCGGCACCACGTACAGCGCGTCGAGCAGGGGCTCAAGCGCCGCGCGGACGATCCGCACCGCGCCCATCACCAGCCCGACGACATAGCCCGCGGCCGTGCCGACCGCATAGCCGGCCATCACCCGCTGGAGCGTGGCCCACACGTCCGGCCACAGCTTGCCGTCGGCGGCGCGCTGCCAGCCGTCGGCCGCGATCGTGGAGGGGGCGGGGTAGACGCGGGGGTCGATCCAGTGCCGGTACGCGGCGAGCTGCCACAGCAGGATCAGCGCCGTGGGCACGGCGACGGCCAGGGAGATCTCGAGGGCGAGACGGCTCCGATGGGCGCGGACCGGATCGCGCTCCCGGGGCCCGGGGCGCCGGACCAGCACCGTCTCGGCGGGCCCGTCCGGTGCCGCATCGGCCTGGGCGGCGCGGCCCGCGCCGAGCCCGGTCTCGCCGTTCATGAGCGCTTCCCCGCGGGCTGCGCCATCGCGGCGCCACCGGCTCCCGTCTGCACCTCGCCGCGCAGCAGCTCCCACAGCTCGGACTGCAGCGCGGCGAACTCCGGGGAGCGGCGCAGCTGTCCGGTGCGCGGGCGCTCGAACGGCGGCCGTCGTTCGGCGATCACCCGGCCCGGCCTGGCGGACATCACCACCACCCGGTCCCCGAGCACGATCGCCTCCTCCAGGCTGTGGGTGACGAACAGCGCGGTGGTGCGGGTCGCCTGGCAGACCGCGAGCAGTTCGTCCTGGAGGATGGTGCGCAGCTGGGCGTCGAGCGCGGCGAACGGTTCGTCCATGAGCAGCACCTCCGGCTCCACGGCGAGCGCGCGGGCGATCGCGACCCGCTGCCGCATACCGCCGGACAGCGCGGCCGGGTAGGCGCGGGGAGGATACGGGCGCCACGTACCCGGTGGTCCCGCAGGAACGGCTCGCTGCCGTCGAAGTGTGTGCGATACGCGACGTCGTCGCCGTCCG
>NZ_JBSFMM010000360.1:0-6973 GCF_053599555.1 Streptomyces sp. NPDC000941 | reverse complement strand
CCCGCGCCCTCGCCTCCCAGGCCGCGGCGGTCGGGCACGACGCCGAGGGTCACCATCACGTCGCGGAAGTTGATCCCGGCCGCGCGCACCGCGATCCGCACCTGGCCGGGTGCGAGCGGCTCCAGCGCCTCGGGGCGTTCCTCCGGCACCACGTCGTCCACGGTTCCCGAGTGCTGCTCCGCCATGACCAGTTGCCAGGCCGCCGTGCCGACGGGCAGGGCGATGCCGGGGGTCGCGTCCAGGGCCGTGAGCCGTGGCACCAGCGTCGCGCCGTCGCGCAGCGCCAGCTGCCACTCGTCGGCGTCGAGCGCGGCGCGCAGCGCGTCAACGGCGTTGCCACCGCCGTGATCGAGCAGCGCGAACCGGCCCGGGTTCTCCGTGTGGGCGCTGCGCAGCAGGCCCCAGACGGCCGCCGCGTCGGGCTCGACGTCCGATGCCTCGTCCACGGCGACCGCGTCGCGTGTCACGACCACCAGCCGGGCGTCGGCCAGCCTCGGTTCGGCCAGCCACTCCTGAGCCGCCGTCAGCGTGTCGGCCACGGCGTTCCCGGCCACCAGGACGACGGGCGGCACGGGCGCGCCGTCGTCCAACGCCGCGACGAGCGCGCCGAGATCGGGGTAGTGGGTGAGCGAGTCGGCGAACACCTCGCCGAGCGCCGCCCAGCCGTCCGCCGGCGGTGCCTCGCGTCCGGCCGCGACCGGCAGCGCGGTCCAGCGCACGCGGTACAGCCCGTCGCTGCCGGACTCCGCCTTCCGCAGGCGTGCGGCGTCGATGGGCCGGGTGGTGATGGCGTCGGCGGTGAGGACGAGCTGGCCGGCGGGGTCGGTGAGGGTGAGCCGGTACTCGTGGTCGCCGCGCGGGGTGATGCGCACGCGGGCGTGGGTGGCCGCTGTGGCGTGGAGGGTGACGCCGCTCCAGGAGAAGGGGAGCCAGGTCTCGCCGGTGGGGTCGGCGGTCGCGATGGGCGGGTGGAGCGCGGCGTCGAGCAGCGCCGGGTGGAGGGCGAGGGCGTCGGTGGCCTCGCCGTCGGGGAGCGCGATCTCGGCGAGGAGGTCGTCGCCGTGGCGCCAGAGGACCTTCAGGCCCTGGTAGGCGGGGCCGTAGTGGTAGCCGCCCGCGGCGGCGCGCTCGTAGAAGCCGGTGACGTCGACGCGTTCGGCGCCCGGCGGCGGCCAGGCCTCCTCCGCCAGCGTCTCGGCCGTGGGCTGGCCGGTCGAGGGCTGGGTGGCGAGCGTCGCGCTGGCGTGGTGGGTCCACTCGGCCGAGGGGCGGGACCGGGGGCGGGTGTAGACGTCGAGGGTGCGATGGCCGCTGTCGTCGGGGGCGCCGACCATGACCTGGAGCGCGAGGGGATCGGTGGCGTCGAGGGTGAGGGGCTGCTGGAGGAGGAGTTCCTCGACGTGGTCGGCGGCGGTGTGGTCGGCGGCGTGGAGGGCCAGCTCCAGCAGCGCCGTGGCAGGCAGGAGCGTGGTGTCGGCGATGGCGTGTTCGGTCAGCCAGCCGGCGTGGTCGGCGGCGGGCACCTGCCCGGTGAGGAGGAGGCCGCCGTCGGCGAGCGGCGCGGTGGCGGTGAGGAGGGGGTGGGCCAGGGCGGTGCTGGCGGGGGCGGCGGGACCGGTGGGGGCGGGCGCGACCCAGAACGGCTGGCGCTGGAAGGGGTACGTCGGCAGGTCGACCGCGCGGGTCGCCGGTCCGTCGCCGAACCAGGGGCGCCAGTCGACGGGGGTGTGGGTGTGGAGGCGGGCGAGTGCGTGTGCCAGGGCCTCGGGTTCCGGGTGGGTGCGGGTGAGGGCCGGGATGAGGAGGGGCGGGTGCGCGAGCTCGTCCGCCAGCGCGTCCAGGGTGTTCTGGGTGGCGGGGGTCAGCACGGCGTCGGGGCCGATTTCGAGGTAGGCGGCGGTGTGCGGGGCGGTGTGGGCGATGGCGGGGTGGAAGTGGACGGGCTGGCGGACGTGCCGGACCCAGTAGTCGGGGCTGACGATCTCCTCGCCCGCCGGCTGCCCGGTGAGGTTGCTGATGAGGGGGATGGTGGGGGGCTGGAACCTGAGGTCGGCGATGGCCTGGTGGAAGCCGTCGAGTGCGGGCTCCATCAGCGGCGAGTGGAAGGCGTGGGAGACGGTGAGGGCCTTGGCCCGGCGGCCCTGCTGCTTCCAGTCCGCGGTGAGCTGGGCGACGAGGCCGGCGGGGCCCGAGATGACGGTGCTGGTGGGGGCGTTGAGGGCGGCGACGGTGACCTGGCCGTCGTGGGGGGCCAGGAGTTCGGCGGCCTCCTCGGCGGTGGCCTCCAGCGCGGTCATGGCGCCGCCGGGCGGCAGCGCGCCCAACGCGGTGGCGCGGGCGGCGACCAGGCGGCAGGCGTCCTGGAGCGAGAAGACCCCCGCCACGTGGGCGGCGGCGATCTCGCCGATGGAGTGGCCGATCACCGCGTCCGGGCGTAGGCCGTGGGCGCGCAGCAGCCGGGCCAGCGCGACCTGGAGGGCGAAGAGCCCGGCCTGGGTGTAGGTGGTGTGGTCCAGCAGGCCGGGGTCCGGCTCAAAGCGGAGCACGACGTCGGCGAGCGGGTGGTCGAGATGCGGGTCGAGGAGGGCGCAGACCTCGTCGAAGGCGTCGGCGAAGACGGGGAAGCGGGCGTGCAGTGCGGCGCCCATGCCGGGGCGTTGGCTCCCCTGGCCGGAGAACAGCCACACTGTCTGGCCTGCCGCGGGCGCCGCGGTGGCCGGTGGGGCGGTGACCAGGCGGGGGTGCGGCAGCCCTTCGGCCAGCGCGCCCAGCGCCGCCGTCAGCTCCGCGCGGTCGCCGCCCACGACCACGGCCCGGCGTTCGAAGGTGGCCCGGGTCGTGGCGAGGGACCAGCCGACGTCCCTGACCGGCAACTCCTCATCCGTGCCGAGGCGTTCGGCGAGCGCCGACGCCTGGGCGCGCAGCGCCTCCTCGCTGCGGGCGGACAGCGGCCACGGTACGACGCCGCCGGTGGCGTCGTCCGGCGCCGGTGCCGGCTCGTCGGGGCCCTGTTCGAGGATGAGGTGGGCGTTGGTGCCGGAGGCGCCGAAGGAGGAGACGGCGGCGCGGCGCGGACGCGCGCCGGTCTCCGGCCAGTCGGCGGGTTCGGTCAGCACCCGGACGTTGCCGCTGTCCCAGTCCACGTGCGGGGTCGGCGCGTCCACGTGGAGGCTGGCGGGCAGGCGGCCGTGGCGCAGCGCCATGATCGTCTTGATGACGCCCGCGATGCCCGCCGCCGCCTGGGTGTGGCCGAGGTTCGACTTGACCGACCCGATCCACAGGGGGCGGTCGTCGGCGCGCTCCTGGCCGTACGTCGCGAGCAGCGCCTGCGCCTCGATCGGGTCGCCGAGGGTGGTGCCGGTGCCGTGGGCCTCGACCGCGTCGATGTCAGCAGGGGACAGCCCGGCGCTGGCCAGGGCCTGGGTGATGACGCGTTGCTGGGAGGGGCCGTTGGGGGCGGTGAGGCCGTTGCTGGCGCCGTCCTGGTTGACGGCGGAGCCGCGGATGACGGCCAGCACCTGGTGGCCGTTGCGGCGGGCGTCGGAGAGGCGTTCCAGCAGCACGAGCCCCGAGCCTTCGCCGAACCCGGTGCCGTCGGCGGCGGCGGCGAACGGCTTGCACCGGCCGTCCGGGGCCAGGCCGCGCTGGCGGGAGAAGCCGGTGAAGACCTCGGGGGTGGCCAGCACGGTCACGCCGCCCGCCAGTGCCAGCTCGCACTCGCCCGCGCGCAGCGCCTGCGCTGCCATGTGCATCGCGACGAGCGAGGAGGAGCAGGCGGTGTCGACGGTGACGGCCGGGCCCTGGAGGCCGAGGGTGTAGGCGACGCGGCCGGAGATGACGCTGCCCGCGCTCGCCATCATGCCGTAGCCGTCGAGCCGGGGGTCGCCGGACGGCACGCCGGCGGCGTAGTCGTGGTACATGACGCCCGCGTAGACGCCGGTGAGGCTGTCCTTGAGGGTGTGCGGGTCGATCCCGGCCCGTTCCAGGACCTCCCAGGCCGTCTCCAGCAGCATCCGCTGCTGCGGGTCCATGGCCAGCGCCTCGCGGGGGTTGATACCGAAGAACGCGGCGTCGAAGGTCTCCGCGTCGTAGACGAACGCCCCTTGCGCGGCGTAGGTCGTGCCGGGGTGGTCGGGATCGGGGTGGAGCAGGCCCGCCGTGTCCCAGCCCCGGTTGGCGGGGAACGGGCCGAGCACGTGCCGCCCCTGAGCGACCAGTTCCCACAGGCCCTCGGGCGAGGTCACCCCGCCGGGGAAGCGGCAGGCCATCGCCACCACCGCGATCGGCTCGTCCGCCGCCGCCGCTCTCCTTCCCGGCGTCGGGGTGGCGTTGGCGGTGGCGGTGGCGGTCAAACGCTGGAGGAGGTGGTCGGCCAGGGTGCGGGGGGTGGGGTAGTCGAAGACGAGGGTGGCGGGCAGCCGCAGGCCGGTCGCGGCGGCCAGCCGGTTGCGCAGCTCGACGCCGGTGAGGGAGTCGAAGCCCAGCTCCTTGAACGCCGCCTCCTCGCGGATCGCCGCGTTGGTGGTGTGGCCGAGCACCACCGTCACCAGCTGGCGCACCGCCTGGAGCACGAGGGTGCGCTGCTCGTCGGGGTCGAGTCCGGCCAGCCGGGCGGGGAGCGCAGGACCGCCGCCCGCGTGGTGGAGGTCGGCGGCGCGGCGGCGGGCGGGCCGGGCCAGGGCGCGCAGCATCGCGGGGGCCTCGGGGCCGAGGCGGGTGGCGTCCAGGTCGGCCGCGACGACGAGGGGGTGGCCGGCGTGCAGCGCGGCGTCGAACAGGCGCAGGGCGTGCGGCGTGCTCACGGGGCGTGAGCCGGCGCCCGCCAGGCGGGCGAGGTCGGCCTGGGTGAGGTGTCCGGTCATGGCGGAGGTCTGCTGCCACAGCGTCCACGCCACGCTGGTGCCGGGCAGCCCGTCGGCGCGGCGGCGGGCGACCAGGGCGTCGCACCAGGCGTTGGCGGCGGCGTATCCGGCCTGCCCGGCGTTGCCCACCACCCCGGCGGCGGAGGAGAACACCACGAACATCCGCAGCGGCAGCCCGCGGGTGAGGGCGTGGAGGTTCCAGGCGCCCTCGACCTTCGGCGTCCAGACGCGGGCGAGGCGGTCGTCGTCCCACGCCGCGACGAGAGCGTCGTCGATCACGCCGGCGGCGTGGACCACGCCGATCGGCGGGTGGCCGGCGGGGAGCGCCGCGAGCGTGTCCGCGAGCGCGGCGTGGTCGGCGACGTCGACAGCCGCCACCTCCGCGTGGGCGCCCAACCCGGCCAGGCGCCGCAGGAGTCCGGCCGCCTCGGGGGCGTCGGCGCCCCGGCGGGAGAGCAGCAGCAGGCGTTCCGCGCCGTACGCGCGCACCAGGTGCTCGGCGATCAGGCCACCGAGCACGCCGGTGCCGCCGGAGATGACCACCGTGCCGCCGGAGAGGTCGGGGGCCTCGGCCGCGTCGGGTTCGGCGGCGGGCGTCAGACGGGGGACCGACACGGCGCCGTCCGGACCGATCGCGAGCTGCGGCTCGTCGGCGTCGAGCGCGCGCCGGACAGCCCCGGCCGGGCTCTCCCCGGCGCGGGGGTCGACCAGTGTGAACCGGCCCGGGTGCTCGGCCTGGACCGCGCGGACCAGGCCCGACACCGCCGGAGCCGAGGTGACCAGCACCAGCCGGGAGTCGAGCAGCCGCGGCTGGGCCAGCCACTCCTGGAGGAGCCGCAACGCGCGCCGGACGGCCGCCGGGTCCGTTTCCGCGTCCCTGTCGGTGTCCGGCGAGGCGAGGACCACCGGGGGCGCGGGCTCGCCCGCGTCCAGCGCGTCCAGCAGCGCCGCCACGTCGGCGTAACGGCGCCCGGCCGCCCCGGCGTTGCCCGTCGTGCCGAGGCTCGCCCAGGTCTCGCTGGGCTCGTCCGGCGCGGGCGCCTCAGCCGGCAGCGGCTGCCACTCCACCGTGTACAGGCCGCCGGCGGAGGGTGAACGCCGCTGGGCCGCCCGCAGCGCCTCGCCGTCGGCGGGGCGCATCGCGACCGCCTCGGCGCTGAACACGGGGGCGCCGGCCGCGTCCGCGACCACGACGCCCAGCTCCCGGCCGCCGTTGCCGCCGCCCCGGAGGCGGACGCGGACGTGGCGCGCGCCGGCGGCATGCAGGGTGACGCCGCTCCAGGTGAACGGCAGCCACAGCTGCCCCTCCTCTTGCCGTCCGCCCAGCGCCGCCGGGTGCAGCGTGGCGTCCAGCAGCGCCGGGTGGATGCCGAACTCGCCAGTGTCGGTGTCGGTGTCGGCGTCGGCGTCGGGCAGGGCCACCTCGGCGAGGAGGTCGGCGCCATGCCGCCACGCCGCCTGGACGCCCTGGAACGCCGAGCCGTACCGGTAACCGGCCGCCTCCGCACCCGCGTACAGCCCGCCGATGTCGAGCGGCTCGGCGCCCGGCGGGGGCCAGGCGCCCGCCAGTTCCATCCCGGCCGCATCGCCCGTGACGGGCGGGGCGAGCGTGCCCGTGGCGTGGACCGTCCAGCCGTCCACGGCGGCGGGGGCGGGCTGCGAGCAGATGCTGACGGCGCGGCGGCCCTCGCCGTCCGGGGCCTCCGCCAACACCTGCACGCGCAGCTCGCCCTCCGGGGAGAGGGTCAGCGGCAGCTGGAGCGTCAGCTCCTCCACCCCGCCGCAGCCCGACTCGTCGGCCGCCCGCAGCGCCCACTCGACCAGGGCCGCGCCGGGCAGCAACGCCACGTCCGCCACCTCGTGTTCGCCCAGCCAGCCGGCGTTCCCGGCCGCCGGGAGAACGCCGGTGAGCAGCACGCCGCCGTCCGCCAGGCCGGTGGCGGCCGACAGGTGCGGGTGGCCCACCGGCCGCAGGCCCGCCGCGCTGACGTCGCCGGCCGGGCGATCGCCCGCCATCCAGTAGCGCTGTCGTTGGAAGGGGTAGGTGGGGAGGTTGGGTGGTTCGGTGTCTGGGGCTGGTGGTGTGGGGAACCAGGTGTGCCAGTTGATGG
>NZ_JBSFMM010000359.1:0-6990 GCF_053599555.1 Streptomyces sp. NPDC000941 | reverse complement strand
CAGGGGCGGGCCCGGGATTGGGAGCTGCCGCGGCCGGATCCGGAGGGCGCGGAGCTGGACCGGCTTGCGGTGGTGGCCAGGCTGCACTCGGGGAGCAGCCCGGCGTCGGCGGAGGTGCGGGAGCGGACGCTGATAGCGGTGCGGGCGCTGAAGTCGATGTTCGGGGTGTATGCGGAGGACCGTGCCGATTTCGGGGAGCTGCTCCGGGGTGTGGCGGCGGTGGACGAGATGTGGCTGGCCGATCCGGAGTTCCGGCAGGTGGGTCCGCTGACGCTGGATCTGCTGTCGCGGGTGATCGAGGCGCGTCCGGAGGCGGCGTCCGGGGTGGATCAGGATGTCGTTCGCCAGGTGCTGGCCGCGGCGGCCGCGTGGTGGGATGCACGGCCTCGTGGTCCGCAGGGCGGGCGCGTGGACATGCCGTGGGACTTCGTGGATCTGCCGGTGGTGCGGCTGGGCGCGCAGTGGGTGATGGGGGGTGCGGCGAGGTTCGAGGCCGGCACCGCCCTGAGCCTGTTCAGCTCCGCTCCGTTGGGTGAGGCGCAGCGGTTGCGGATGCTGTGGGCGTGGGTGAAAACCAAGGACCTGCTGGGCAAACCCGGTGTGGACGTGGACGCGCTCGCCGTACGGGTGCTCCACCTGGACCCGAGCCTCCCCGTTGGCCGGGCGGAGCGTGAGAACCTGCGGACCCTGCTCACCCGGGCATTCGCCGTGGGGCGGGACGCGTCCGACACGGACGTGGCGGCTGCGTACCACCTGGAGGTGAACTGGGCGTTCGCCGTCACCGACAGGGACACGGTCCTGGACGGGATCCGGGGGAACGGCCGTGACTTCACGGGGGAGTCGTGGCCGCGGGTGAACCTCGCGCAGATCCGTACGTCCGGCGGGCTGGTGGACGCGCCGTGGCGGAACAGGAACCGGAACCAGAACCGGCAGGCGACCGAGCTGGACCTCTACCTGATGCGGATCGAACTGGACCCGCAGAACCCGCACATCATCCGGCTGGACATCGACGGCGATGTGTTCTGGATACCGGTCAGTGAGTTCCTGGAGCTGATGGCGAACGACTCCATCCTCACAGCCAAGGGAAGGGGCACCGAAGTCGTCTTTTCGCACGCCCGGCCGGCTCCCGGCATCGACGAGGTGGCGAGGCGGCTGGCGCAGCGGCTGGGCCGTCCTGTGCGGTGGACCGACGACCCGACGGACCTGACCGGCAAGGACGACCAGGGCGATCCGGTGCTCACCGCGTCCGCCAGTGCGGCCTCCGGCCCCGTCTGGCAGGAGGCGGTGCCGAAGTACCCGGTGCGGCCCGTCCCGCCCGCCCCTCGCCCGGTCCCGGAACCGCTGCCCAAGTCCGCCGTGGCTGCTGCTCCCGCGACGACCCCGCCCCCGGTGACCTCGGCCACAACGACGGCGACGACTACGGCGGCGACTGTGCCCTCGGTGGCTTCGGCGGCGCCCCACGGCGGCGCCGTCAGGAGCGCGCCCCTGGGACCGGCCGGCGGGACCGGCGAAGCCGGTGAGATGCCTTCCGCTGTGACGCCGCTCGCGCTGTCCCCGGACGCGGCGCCGTACCCGGGCTCCGCCATGGACCCCGTGCCGGTCACGGACCTTGCCCCGGTGCCTGCCACCGTCACCGCCCCGGCCCCCGCTCCCCGGGTGCTGGGCCGTGGGGAGCTGGAGGGTCTGGTGGATGGTGTGGCGGTGGGGCTGCCGTCGGGTGGTGTGTCGGAGCGGCGGTGTCTGGAGTTGTTGGGTGCGTTGCGGGATGAGTTGCATCCGGGTGGGTTGCTTGCGTCGGGTGTGCGGGCGGGGGGTGTGGTGGATGAGTCGGTGCTGGATCGGCCGGGTGCGGCTTCCCGTTTGGTGGTGGGTCCTGGGTGGGGTCGGGTGGGTTCGTGGGGTGCGGTGGCGGATGCGCTGGAGAAGGCGCGGCTCGCGGGTCCTGGTTCGGTGGCGTTGGTGTTGGCGCGGCGGCCGGGGTCGGTGTCGTTGGAGCGGGGGCGGCGGCCGGTGGACGGGTTGGGGCATGCGTTCGCGGCGTATCACACGGCGGATGGCGGTGTGGTGTGGGTTGACGCGTCGAAGCTCAAGGGGCGCCGGGTGTCGACGGATCCGCCGGATGTGGGGCTGTTGTTTGACGCGCGAGCGGTGGTGGTGGGTCCGTCCGGGCGGGTGGTGGCGGACGCGCTGGAGCCGTTCGTGGAGTCGTCGTCGGTGGCGCGCGCGTTGCTGGACGGGGCGGTTCGCGATGAGTACGGGGCCCTCGGCCCTGAGATCGAGTACCGCTATCCGCTCACCATCTCCGTCACCCCCGACCTTCTGCGGAGGCTCGGCATCCCGGAGCGCCCGGGGGAGCGGCCCGATCTGCGGAAGGAGGTGCTGGCGCATGGCCCCGGAATCAGGGTCACCGTCGATGCGACGGAGTTCTGGCTCGACCGCGCCACGGACCGGCTCTTCGACCCGACGGCGCAACAGCCCCCGGGGGCGACGTTCGAGGGGGTCGTGCATTTCATCCCGGAGGTCGACACCGATCCGGCGGCCGTGATTCCGGGTGAGCGGCGGCAGTCCTGGGCGGCGGCGGAGGCCAAGCGGAAGCTGGTCCGTGACCGCCTGGCGCGGACGGGCACGGCCGGGCGGGGCGGGCGTCCGATGCCGCTGGTGGAGCTTCTGGGGGATCTTCCGGGGTGGGAGATCACCGAGCTCGGCCAGGCGACCACCGTCCATCCCCTCGCCCTGGACTACGACGGCCGCCCCTACGCGCAGTTCTCCCTGGGTCCCCCCGCGGTGGGCCGCATGATGCTCTGGGATCACGCCATCAACCGGCTGTGGCGCAAGGACACGCTTCCCCTGTTCGTCGCGGGGAGGCGTTTCGGGGGGCAGGCCGCCCAGGAGCTGGTGGGCCGGCTCGGCTACCGCGACCCGGCGGTCGCGGACCTTCTGCCGTTCCTGGCTGCCATTCCGGATGTGAACGAGGTCTGGGGATACGCGTGGATGGCGTTCAACCAGGTCGCCACCGGACCGGTCAACGCCGCGTTCACGGATACCTCGGACCTGCTCAAGAACCGGTTGGCGGTGGTGTCCCGGTCCGCGCTCGACAGCGTCAGGCGGGCTCTGCGGCCTGACTCGCGGGACTTCCTCGACAAACGTCACGACCAGCTCAGCGCGATCGCCCACGCCGCGCTGACGAAGGAGATAGAGCGCACCTTCGCGCGCCACCGGCCGGGCGAGGCCGTGCCGTACGGGTTCTTCGACGCCGACGAAGTGCCGCCCCCTCGCGAGCATCTGACCGCCGCGCTGACGGGGCTGACGTCCCAGGGGAGGCGGATCGGCCAGTACGAGTCGGTCGGCATGAACGAACTCCCCGGCCTGGACACCGGCAACGGCACGCTGGCGGTCCCGCTGGCGGTGGACGAGCTGCGGGGGTACGGGTTCGACGGCAGGACGATGACCGAGGAGGAGATCGAGCGGGCCGGCGCCGAGCTGGTGGAACTCGGTCGGCAGATGTACGAGGAGGCGGTGGCGGCCCGGGTCCCGCTGTCGCCCGAGGTGCTGTTCCGGTCGCTGGAACGGATCGTGAACCATCCGGTGGTCCGGGGATCCCTCCCGCTCATGTGGCTGGCCGCCAATGGTGTGCCGCGGGCGGACGGCCCGCCCCGGCCGCTGCTGACGGCGGCGGAGGGGATGACCGTGGCGAAGGCGCTGGCCCGCTACGCCCTGGGGCACATCCGGCTGCCCGCGGACAGCCCGGCGTATCGGCTGATGGCCACGGCGGTGGGGCGGGCGTCCGCTCTCCTGGGGAGCGGGAGTGTTCCCGCCGGGGTGCGTGCGCGTGTCGAGGCGGCCGTCAGGAGCGCGGAGCGGGTGCTGACAGCTGTCAGCGAGTTGCCGCCGCCGGACGCGATCGAGTGGAAGGCGGAGATCGAGGCGCTGGACGGGACCCGGGTTCCGGTGGACCGCGTGTCGCACGTGCAGCATCTGAATGCGTCGGGTGTGCAGGTGGGGGTGTCGCTGCGGGGTGGCGTAGCAGCCGGACCGTGGCTGTATCGGCAGGGGTCCTACGGTCTGCTGCCCGGGGTGGAGTACGTCACCCGGGTGCGGCGGGAGCCGGTGCCCGGAGGTGTGGCCGGGACTCCGGCGGTGGTGGCGGAGGGCTCGCGGGAGAAGGCGCCGTTCGACAGGGTGTTCCTGGTCGGTATGGACGGGGACGGGACCGCGGCGGAACTGCGGGTCCAGGACGGTTCGGGCGTGGCGGTCGGCTACCCGCGGGTGGTGGATTATCTCTTCGCGCGCGCACCGGAGTTGACGGCGGCGCCGTGGGATACGGCTGTGCTGGTGGCGGGCGCGGATGTGGCGGGTCCGCATGCGCCTGGCCGTGATCCGCTGGAGTGGCCGGTGGCGGGTCAGGTGCTGGCCGACGGTACGGGCTTCGACCGGTGGGTGTGGGCTTCCGCCCTGGGCCTGGAGTTCGGGTTTGCCTCGGGGGTCGAGGAGGTGGTGGACGAGGACGGTGTGGTCCGGCAGAAGCGGGTGGTGCGGCTTCAGCTGGCGGAGGGTGACTGGCTGGCGGGGTTCCGCCGGGAGCCGTCGTCGGTCCAACTGGCCGCGTGGGCCGAGCGGGTGACCGGTGATCGGCAGCTGGCTGGGGATGTGGCGCGGTGGTGGCGGGCGGTCCGGCTGGTGTACGGACCGCTCCTGGAGGACGACGAGCCGACGTCCCAGGAGGACGACGAGTCGGTGTCCGAGGAGGACGACGAGACGGCGTTCGAGGCCCTGCTGTGTGGCTTCCACGCGCTGGACCAGTGGCGGGCCGACCAGGGCGATGACTCCTTGCTGACCTGGAGCCGTCTGCGGGCCCTGATCGACGAGCACTTCGTCTCCCTCGGGCAGCCGGCCCCGCCACTGGCACAGGCGCTGCCGGTGCTCCTGGCGTGGGCCGCGGACGAGGTCAGGATGGACCTGGAGCTGGAGGGCTTCGATCTGACGCCGCGACATGTCCCTATGCGGGCGTGGGAGCAGGCTCCGGAATCCCCGGCGGCGGACCGGGCGGGCGCCGCCCCGGAGGCGGCCGGGGGCTCCGGTGCGGACGGCGCCGGGTCGCGGGCGCCGTCGGGGCCGTCGACATCCGTGCGAGGGGAATCCGGTTCGCGGGTGTTCATCGGGCCGGTCGCCCCGCCGACGGCCGCGCCCCCCGCCCCGCGGACGGCCGCGCCGTCTTCCGAGTTGCCGACGCTGAGCGTGGTGGAGTTCGGACCGGGTGAGACGGGCCCGTCCCCGGACGGGCAGATGGCCATCAGGACGCTGGCGGTCAAGGTGGCGACCGCCGGTCTGCGGAACCGGCCGGCGGGCGCCGCGCTGCCGCGGACCGACATCATCGGGTACGGCGCCGGCGTCGCTGATGGTGGCGAGTGGCGCGCGGGGGCTCTGCGTGCGGTGTTCACCTGGCATCTGAACCAGGTGCTGGACATCCTTCAGCAGAGCCTGCCCGAGGGGGCGGGGCGGTTGGCCGCGGAGGACTTCCCGTTCTCCGTGCGGTGGGCTCCCGAGGGGCCCTCGGAGGAGGTGGTCGCGCTCGCCGGTGTGCCGCGTGCGGTGCTGGAGCGGCAGGCGACGGTCGGGTTCGCTCTCTCCCCGGACGCGGCGGCGGTGGAGCGGTTGGAGGCTCTGCAGAGGAAGGACCGGGAGCTGCGGAGCCGTCCGTTCGACGCGGACGCGGTGGCCCGTCAGGTGCTGCACCTGCCGGAGGGCGCGCCGGTAAACCAGGCGGTGCGCGCGGAGCTGCTGGGGCTGGTCCAGGCGGACGGGCGGGCGGGGAGTCTGGCCGCGCTGGGGGCGTTCCATCTCGAACGGCTGAGGGCGACCGGGCCGGATCAGAGCGGCTACTTCACGGTGGGGGGCCACCGGGTTCCGGGTCTGAACTGGCTGGGGCCGGAGGCCATGGGGGCCCTGGACGCCCTGGAGCTGGACACGGACTTCAGCGACGTCCTGGTGCCGCGGCTGGACGGTTCCCTGGCCATGGGCGGCGCTCCCAGGCGGGAGACGCCGTGGCCGAAGGAGAAGGTGCCGTATGTCGTCGGGGCCGACTGGCGGGACGGCAAGCACGGCAGTAACGGCAGGTTGGTGGTGCGGCTGCCGGACCGTTCGACGCGGGACGCGGGCATCGAGGAGTTCGTGGAGCTGGTGGCGGCGGATGTGGCGCGGGCGAAGCTGCCGCCGGGCACTCCGATCGTGCTGGCCGTTCCCTTCCTGGGCCGGTATGGCCCGTTGTTGCAGAAGCTGGCGGACCGTACGGGTCTGGTGGTGTGGCCGCACAGCGGTGAGGTGAAGGTCAGCCCGCGGCCTGACGACATGGGCGGCATCGACTTGGTCGTCGGGCGTCCGGGGGTTCCCGAGGGTGCGTGGTTCCCGCTTCGGCCGGGCCAGGGGCCGGTTCTCGATGACAGTGTGCCCGGCTGGTACCACGACGTGGTGCTGTGGCCGATGGTCAGCGAGGCGACCGGGGATCAGATCGGCGACGCCTCGTTTGCCCCCGCCGAGTACGCGCGGGACTTCGAGGAGACGGATCGCCACATCGACCAGATGACGACGTACATCAACGACTATTTCACCCTGCGCGCCGTCGGGCGGGAGTTGGAGCTGCCGCGTCCGGGGCCCGAGGGCAGTCCGTTCCCCGAGGCCGACGCGTACCGCATCTCCATGCATGGCGTACCTGGCTACATGATTCTGGCGGTGTGGAGCGGGAACGGCGTGCGCACCCGCTTCGTCGGCGAGGATCAGGCGGTGGCGTGGGTGAAGTGGCTGGTGTCCCGGCTGCCCAAGGACCGCTGGCTGGACATCCCCTGCTGCTGGATCGCGTCCCCCAAGGACAGCAACAGGACGGGTCCCGCCCTGAGGGACGTCTTCGCTCCCGGGGTGTTCGTGGCCAATCCGCTGCGGGAGATCTCTCTGACGCAGCGCATCGTGAACGCGACGCGGCACTGGGCGCGCGTCTCC
>NZ_JBSFMM010000358.1:0-7156 GCF_053599555.1 Streptomyces sp. NPDC000941 | reverse complement strand
CGTCGGCGGCCCGCTCCGCCGCCCCGGAGGCTTCGGACCGGTGGTCGGGGACCGGCGTGGCCCCGGCGGCGGTTCGCCAGTGCCGGGTGATGCTGGTGCAGTCACCGGCGACGCCGAGCAGCACCGCTGCCTTCGTGCCCGGACGGAGGCCCGCCATGTCGACGGCCTCCGTACCGCACTGCGCGAGCGCATGGCGCAGCGCCCAGTCCCAGGCCGCGTCGGGTCCGTCCGGGGCGACGCCCGCCATCGGCGTACGGTACGGGCCGGTGTCGAACCTCGTGGTGGCCCGGAACGAGGGGACTCCCGCGAACACCCCGCGCCGCAAGGCCTCGGCGCCTGTGCCGAACGCGGTGCGCACACCGAATCCGGTCACCGTCACCTCACCGCTCATCGCGGCCGTCCTCTGCTGCCCGGTCGGTTTGCGCGGCGCGCAGATACGCGGTGAGCCGCCGCAGCGAGGTCAGCCCGACGACGTCCTCGTCGCTGGGCTCCACGACCAGGCCGTAGCGCTCCTCCACCACATGCAGCAGCCACACCAACCCGAGGGAGTCCAGTACCAGTTCGGCGTCCTCGTCGAGCTCGGCGGGCACTGCCGGGAAGACCCTGCGGTCCGACAGCAGCTCCCGGACGGTGTCGGTGGTGATGGGGCAGAGGGCAAGACCGCCGTCGCTCGCTGTGTCTCCCGCGCTCATGCCTTCGCACCGCGTCGGGCGACCTCGGCGACGAGTTGGCCGAGGTTCAGGGAGGCCAGCGGCTCGATGTCGGCGTCCGGGATCTCTACGCCGAACCGCGACTCCAGCCGCAGGGTGAGCTCGATCAGGCTCAGCGAGTCGAGCTCAAGCCCCTCGACGGTCACCGGGCTCTCGTCCGTGATGCCGTCGCGGCTCGTCAGGAGGCTCATCTCGTCGATGACCGTGGCCAGGACGAACTCGCGGATCTCGCCCTCCAGCGTTGGCGTGTCCATGAATGAAATCCTCACGTGAAAGAAAAGTCGTACGAAGGTGTGAACAGCCCCGGCCGGCTACCCTCCGACCGTCGCGGCCGCCTGGAGCGTGGCGGCCTGACGCACCAGCTTCCCGTTGGACGTGCGGGGCAGGGTGTCCAGCAGCCGGATCACCCGCGGCAGCTTGTAGTCGGCAAGCCGCTCCCGGCACCAGCGCAGCAGCTCCTCGGCGGACGGGCGGTCGTCCCCTGCGGTCAGCGCGACATAGGCCTCGGTCACGCCCTCGTGGACCAGAACCGCCTGCTCGACGCCCGGGTGCTCGCGGAGCACATTTTCGACCTCGGTGAGATCCACTTTGAGGCCGCCGATCACGACGAGGGAGTCGGCGCGGCCGCGCACCCGTACCGCCCCGGTGCCGTCCACCGTGGCCCGGTCCCTGGTGTGCAGCCAGCCGTCCGCGAACTGGGCGCCGCCCGAGTCGAAGAGATACGGCGAGTCATCGAGCGCGATGTCAAGTTCACCCCCGTGCTCACGTACCACCACACCCGGTACGGTCCGGCCGACCGACGGCCGCAGCGCGCCGCTGACGTCCATGGCGACCACACCGGTCTCCGTGGTCCCGTAGGACTCGCCGACCGGTACGCCGTACCGTTCGGTGAACCGCGCCGCGACCTCGGGGGGCATCAGCTCGCCGCCCGACACCGCGACCCGCAGCTCGGGCAGTTCGGGGGGATCGATGGCGGCGGCGAGCAGTTCGTAGTGCATCGGCACCCCGAACAGGGCGGTGATCCGGTGGTCGACCGCCGTCCGCAGGATGTCGCGGGCCGAGATCCGGGGCGCGAAGACCACGGACACACCGGCCGCCAGTGAGTGCAGCAGCCCGCCGATCAGTCCGAAGCTGTGCGCCGTCGAACTGAGCAGCAGCAGCCGGTCGCCCTCGCCGGGCATCCCGGGGATCGAGGCGAACCGGTCCACCTCGGCCTCGATGGCCTGGGCGGTCCTGCCGATCACCTTCGGCCGTCCGGTGGAGCCCGAGCTGAACTGGACCAGCCGGTGCCCGGTGGTGGCCGGTCGGCCGGTTCTTCGGCACTCGGTGACGATCTCGTACTCGGGCCGGAAGCCGGACGCCCCCTGGACGTTGGAACCGGCCCGGACCATGAACTGCGGTCGGCAGGAGGCGCAGAGCGCTTCCACCTCGGCCGGTTTGAGCCGGAAGTCGAAGAGCGTCACCTGGGCACCGAGCCGCCACAGCGTGAGCAACACCTCGACCTGGGTGAAACTGGGCGGCGTCCGCAGGCCCACAGTGCTGCCCGGACCGATGCCGTACCCGGTGAACACCTCGGCCTGCTTGGCCACCCGCTCCCGTAACTCGCCCCGGGAGATGGTCAGCTGTCTGTGCGTCAGATAGGACAGGTTGTCATTCCGCCCGTCGAACAGCCTCTGGATCACGGGTGCCATGCCTGTGGTGTCCATCAGAATTCCTTGCAGAACTCGCCGATCGGCAGGCCCACATGGCGCTTGTCCGTGGCCAGATAGCCGAGCAGTTCATCGCCGGTCCGCAGCTCGGTGACGTTGAGGACCTTCCCGCCCGGGCCGAGTACCCGTACATGCCAGTCGTCCTGCACGGTCAGGCTGACCAACTGCCCGTCCTCGGCGTGGGCGCGGATCTCCAGCAGCGGCCGGGACTCCAGCTTGGCGCGGCCGACCACGACCCGCCGGGTGCGGCCGTTGGCGCCGACCGCCAGCAGGGCGTGGCCGGAGCCCACCTCGCTCAGATAGCTGGTGCGGTTCTCGGGCCCGAGCGTGTACGAGTGCAGGGCGCCGGCGTTGACCCGGAACGGCCGGGTCGGCATGTACGGCAGCGGATGGGTTTCGCTGCAGCAGAGGATGAACCCGGAGGAGTACGAGCCGACGAGGATGCCCTCGTCCTCCTCGAAGTGCGAGCAGGTGTCCACACAGACCCGGTCGCCGAGCCCGACGTGCTGGATGCTCTCCACCGTCAGCGTGGCCAGCTCCAACTGCGGTGTGGTGGCCTCCAGCAGCCGGGCCAGCGCGAACACCTCGTCGGCGGTGCGGGGCGGGTACAGGATGCCGTCCGAGCCGCGCTCCAGCACATCGAAGACGATGGCCGCCTCTTCCAGGTCGGCGACGGTGGTGAGCAGCTTGCCCTCGGCGGACTCGGCCGCGGCGAGCACGATCTCCAGCGGGATCTTGGTCGGGTCGGCGAAGTGGATGACGGTGTACGGCAGCGCCATCGCGCCCGCGCACGACAGCCGCAGGGTGCGGTCGTCGCGTACGTCGATGAAGCCGGCGGTCGGCGTGCCACTGGTGGCACGGTTGTCCGCGGCGAGGGCGTCGAGCTCGTCCTGGGCGGTGAAGGTCCGCAGCAGGACGTCCCATCCGGCGCCGGACGGGGATGTGGTGGTGGCCTTCGCCTCCTTGGAATCCCCCTTGGTTTCCTTCGTTTCCTTCGTCTCCTTGGCACCGGGCTTCTTCGCGGTGTCCGTGGCCGGATCCCCGGGGATCAGCACCCGGGTGACGGTCGGGGGCAGCGTCGCAAGCAGTTCGGCATCGGTGGCCAGCACCCCGGCCATCCGGGTGTGGACGGCCGCGTCCACCACCGCCTGGAGCTGTGGCCCCGGGACTTCACGCAGATCGATCCATGCAAACCTCATGCGATACCTGCCACCATCGTCGAGTAATGGGCCATGTCATCGGTCCGTCCGTCGGGACGCGTCGCCGGTTCGGTGCCGTCACCGCCGCTGCTGCCGCCACTGCCGCCGTGTACGACCGCGGAGAGCCGGGACACCAGCGCGGCGGGTGAGGGGGAGGTGAAGACCCGGCGGCCGATGGCCAGCCCCCGACAGCCGGAGGCCATGACGGCGGTGCCGTATTCGATGAGGTCGGAGCCGTCGGGCGGGCCTCCGGCCGCCAGGATGGGGATGGGGCTGTTGGCCACCACCTCGGCCATCCGGTCGAGCGGCAGGGCGACGGAGGTCTTCACCATGTCGGCGCCCAGATCCGCGGCGACATTGGCCAGATGCGAGAGCAGGGCGGGATCGTGCGGGTTCTCGATCCGCGGGCCCCGGGGGTAGACCATCGCGATCAGCGGCATGCCCCACGCATCGCAGGAGCGGGCCACCGCCCCCAGATCGGCGAGCTGCTGCGCTTCGGTGTCCGACCCGATATTCACATGCACGCTGACCGCGTCCGCACCGAGCCGCAACGCCTCCTCGACATCGCCGACCAGCACCTTGGCGTTGACATCGGCGGAGCAGGCGGTACTGGCGCTCAAGTGCACCACCAGGGCGCAGCTTTTGAGGATGTCCGGTGCGAGGGCGCGGGCACGTCCCTTGTGGACGACGATCCCGTCCGCCCCGCCGGCCACCAGCGCCCGGAGCAGATCGGTCCACTGGTCGGCGGGGACGATCGGGCCGTCCGACACGCTGTGGTCGAGTGGGACGAGCAGGTGTTTGTCGTCACCCGCCAACGACAGTCGTCTTAGGCGAAATAACTTGCCGTTTTTCATCATGAGTAATGCGCCTTCCATACCCAGAGGCCGCATGGCAAGGTCTGGCAGCGGCTTCGAGTGAAAATCCTGGAAAAGCGGAACTACGGCATCCCGTTGGGGCCTCCATGGCCGAAAAAGAGCGGTCATGAAACTTTCAAGTTCTTGCCCGCCTCAGCATTCACCGGGTGATCGCCCGTTGGCAAGGTGTGACTGCCTGGGAATTTTTACACTGAACTCCGCATATTTATTAGCCCTCGACCGGGTTGTTGGGGGTTGAGTCGTGGTCGTGGTGGGTCGTTATGCGGAAAGTGGTGGGGGTGGTGCCGCATGGTGCGCTCTGTGCGACTTCTGGAGATGTGTCCACCCGTAGCCGCGGCGGACGTTTATGGCTGGTGAGCTGTGTAAAGAGGCGCTTATTCGTCTCCAGAACCCGCGACATCCCCCGGCTAAATCGGATGGCCAGGCTTCCTTGTCGAAATCGAATTTCGGGGTTTAGAGTGACACCCCGCTCCGATTCGTGTTGCATGCGAGGCCGTCCCCATCTGGACCCGGACCGTTTGGTTCCGGGCATACCGGAAGTGAACCCCCATGCCCGATTCCCCCGCCAAGATCGCGCTCGAGACCGCCCGTCCCAGACCGGCCGTCGCACCACCGCCGGAACCGAAGAGCAAAGCAGCGCGGATCGCCGTCGCGAGCCTGATCGGCACCACGATCGAGTACTACGACTTCGCCGTGTACGGCACCGCCGCCGCGCTCGTCCTCGGCCCGGCCTTTTTCCCCTCCGGGAACGACACCGCCTCCTCCTTGGCCGCATTCCTCACGTTCGCCGCTGCCTTCCTGGCCCGCCCCCTCGGCGTCGTACTGTTCGGGACGATCGGTGACCGGCTGGGTCGCCGACGGGCCCTGGCCACCTCACTGTTGCTGATGGGCGTGGCAACGGTGGGCGTCGGACTGTTGCCGACGTATGAGACCGCGGGACTCCTCGCTCCCGTCCTGCTGGTGACGCTCCGGCTGCTGCAGGGCGTGAGCATGGGTGGCGAGTGGGGTGGCGCGGTGCTGCTCTCCGTGGAACACGCGCCACCCGGGCGCCGCGCGCTGTACGCGTCCATTCCCCAGGCCGGCCCCTCGCTCGGCTTCCTGCTGTCCAGCGCCGTCATCCTGCCCACCCTCCACCTCGCGGGCCGGGACGGCTTCACGCACGGCGCCTGGCGGATCCCCTTCCTGCTCAGCACCGTCCTCGTACTGATCGGCCTGTGGGTGCGTACGACGGTCTCCGAGTCACCCGTGTTCAGCCCGGAGGCCACCCGTACAGCACCGGCGCCGACGCCGGTGTCCCGCTTTCCGCTCGGTGTACTTCTCCAACAGCATCCCGGTCGGCTGCTGCTCGGCGTCGGCGCGGCGCTCGGTGGCTCAGCTGTTTACTACCTGACGATCGTCTACAGCATCTCGTACGGTCCGAAGTCACTCGACATTCCGCAGAACACGATGCTGACCGCCGCGAGCATCGGTGCCGCGGCCGGAATCGCCATCACCGTCCCGGCCGCCAGGCTCGCCGACCGGGTCGGCCGTCGCCCGGTGATGCTGACCGGGGCCGTCGGCTGCGTGTTATGGGCCGTGCCCATGTACGCCTCGCTGAGCTCGCGCGACGCCCTGACGATCACCGGCGCCTATACGGTCGGACTCGTGCTGCTCGCGCTGATGTTCTCTCCGGTGGCGGCATTCCTGGCCGAACTGTTCCCCGCCCGGCTGCGCTACACCGGCGCCTCCGCGGCCTTCATCCTCGCCAACACCCTCGGTGGCGGCTTCGCCCCGTCCATCGCCACCTGGCTGAACAGCCGGTGGGATTCACCGCTCGTGCTCGGTTTCTACACCGGCGGGCTCTGTCTGGTGAGCCTCCTGTGTCTGCTGGCCCTGCCGGAGACCCGCGACTGCGAGTTCGACACCTAGGCGGTCGGTGTCCGCTGTGCCTCCGCACGGACGCGAGCGAGGCCGAACTCGTCGGCCACCCGCCCTGCGGGCGGCGATATCCGCAGGTGTAGCGTGAAACGGATCCGGCCGGTCCGTCCGGCGAACCTGTGTCCTGACGGGGGACCTTCCGCCATGCGCCACCTTCCTCGCGTCGCCACGTTCGGCGCCCTCGCCGCCTCCGCCCTCCTCGCCCTCTCGGCCTGCTCCAGTGGCGGCTCGGACGACGCATCGTCCGATGCCGACGGGAAGAAGGGGAAGGAGAGCGCGAGCAGCAGCGGCTCGCCGGGCGCAAAGGCCACGTCGTCGCCGTCCGCCGGGGCGAGTGGTGCGGCCGACGGATCCGGCCCCGCCAAGCCCGTCACCTCCAAGGTCGAGGTCAGCATCAAGTCCTGCCAACTGCGCGATGCGGCCAAGCTGTTCGCGGTCGTCCAGCTCGACAACGTGAACGGCGCGGCGGACTACGCCTACACCGTCAAGGTCCGCTTTCTGAACTCCGCGCACCCCGACAAGGCGGTCTACGTCACCCTCGCCGACCAGCCCGTCCAGGCCGGTGCCCGGAAGAGCGCACTCGCGTCCGGCGTCTGGAAGGGCGACTCCGCCGCGATGCCGCAGACCTGCGAGGTGGCCAAGGCGACCAAGGTGAAGCTGGCGGGCTGACCCCGGCCGCGGCCGCGTGTGGCCGGAGTCGCGCCACGGAGTGTCGCGCCGTCACCGGGACCCGTCCCGGTGACGGC
>NZ_JBSFMM010000357.1:0-7185 GCF_053599555.1 Streptomyces sp. NPDC000941 | reverse complement strand
GATGAAGATCTTGGGTTCTGGCCCTGTCGCGTGAGTGGTAGGGCCAGAACCCAAGATCTTCATCAGTCTTCTAGGGCGTGCACCGAAAGTGGATCAAGGAGTGGTTGAGCAATCGCGGGCGGAATGAGGCGATCTCGCCCCGATCTGGCCCACCTGGCACCCCATCCGACGGGCCAGGCTACCGACCTGGCAGAAAGTGCCTGATCACACAGGGGGTGCGGGTGTTATGGTCCCTCGCATGGCTGAACTGATCGCTCCCACGGGACGGCTGCGTTCCTCGTGGCTCACGGCGCGTGACGAGTGGCAGGCTGGTGCTCACCAGGACGGGGCCGGTTTGCGTCTGGTCGGTGACGATGACCTCGACAGCCCGGAAGGGTTCGCCTCATGGGTCGAGCGACTGCGACAGCAATCGGACCGGTCGCTGCCTGTCGGGGAAGGACGCGTTCACGCTACCCACTGGTGGATTGTCGACGGCGAGACGTACCTCGGGGCCATCGACCTTCGGCACTATCTGAACGCCTTTCTGTTGGAAGGCGGCGGAAACATCGGCTACAGCATTCGGCCTTCCGCCAGGAGACGCGGACTGGCCTCGTGGGCGCTGGGAGCGGTTCTGCTCAAGGCGCCGGCGCTCGGTCTGGACCGGGTCCTCCTCACCTGTGACGACGGCAACGTCGGCTCGGCGCGCACCATCGAAAGCAACGGCGGCGTCCTCGAAGATGTACGCAGCACCGAAACCGGGGTCAAGCGCCGCTACTGGATCACTCTCAACGACGCTGGTCACAGCCATTCACTAATAGCCGCGACGAGGACGGTCGCCTCGTAGCAGACCGCGCGTGTCGTACCTCGTGACCTCGGCGCGGTGTCTTTTGAGGGGATTGATACCGCACTCGACCGCGCGTGTCACCTTGTGGTCCTCGGAGTCGAACTTCGGCGGACGGCCGCCGAGCGAGCCGCGTTCCTCGCGGTTGCGGGCCTGGTCGGCCTTGTCCGGGATGGTGCAGCGGACGCCGCGCCACCGCAGGTAGGCGGGGTTCTTCCGGTGGGCGTACGCCTTGTCCGCGCGCACCCGCCTCGGCCGGGCGTGCGGCCTGCCCGGCCCCGGGCGGGGCACCCGGCCGGGGCCGGCCTCGAACTGCAAGGGGTCCCCGCGCTGCCCGGCGATAATCACGATGGACATGGGTTTCTGCCCCTGCTCGACGCCCAGGTGCAACTTGGCGGTCAGCCCGCCGCGCGAGCGTCCGAGCCCGTGGTCGTCCGGCTCGACGGCGGCGCCGCCGGGCGGCTCCTTCTGAAGGCCCCCCTTCTGCCCGCAACGCTACAACCGCCGCCTCCAGGGAGTTCTCTGCACCTCCGCGCTGTTCAGCATCCGACGGTCCGAGGAATCCCGCCGGTTCTACGACCGCAAACGCGCCCAGGGCACGCCACAGCCAAGCCGTCCTCGCCCTCGCCCGCCGCCGCGTCAATGTCCTCTGGGCCCTCCTGAGCAAGGGACGGTGCTGCGGGCTCACGCCACCCGTCGCGCTCGCGGCTTGGCAAACGGCATGAGGAATCGGTGGCGCAGCGACCTACTCGTAGATCCGCGCGGCTGAGAGCTGCAGGGCTACGGATCTCCATGTGACGGGTTCGAGTTGCGCGTGAAGTGGTGAGTTGGCGCCCACCCAAGCGGCCCAGGCGCCGAGCCAGTCGTAAAGGGTGCTGTGCGCCCAGCTGCCTCCATCGCCTGCCCATTGACCACGGTCGATCTTTGCCTGGCACTCCGCTTCGTCCCGAGCGAAGTCGGCGGCGAGCGTCGCCACATACCTCCGCAGGTCGCGGGGCGTGTCGACTTCGTTCGGTTCGATTTCGGAGTCCGCGAGCACGAGGTTGAAGCCCGGCGATGTCGTGCGGACGGTGTCCAGTTGGTACGCCAGTCCTTGCCAGCCGGGTCGGTCGGGTGCTTCTTCGTGAAGCAGGTCGGTGCCGTCGAGGCGGCCGCCGAGCAGGCGGGCCCACCCCCACAGGAGACCGTTGATGGTCCGGTTGGTCCAACGGCTGACCGTCGGCGGCTCTGCCTCCTGGCCGCTGCACGCCTGCTCGCAGTCGAAGGCCAAGAAGTCGAGGTAGGCAGCGAAGTCCTGCCGGGACTCCACCTGCTGCCAGGAGTCGATGCTTCGGGATGCGGACACATCGAGAGGCTATGGGCCACCCTGGCCGGCGTCGACCAGATTGTTTGAGACGGCTCGCCATGAGCTTCCGGAACTGACCACGCTTGAAACTCGGCACGTGAACGAGCTGATGCACATGCGATCTCGCTCCGGTTGGTCGCGACTGAGGGACTGGACGGCCTGCGCTCACGGACCCGAATGGGTGTGCGCTGCCCACAGCGTGGGGGTGCCGGGGTACCGATCCCTCAGGCGCCACGTGGCGTAATGCAGGGCGTGGGCGCTGCGCTCGACCTGGGCGGGACCGTTCCGTTGTCGGTGAGATGGCCGTAGAAGTCCATCGCCAGCTCGATGGCGGCACGGTCGCCGACGGACCACAGGGTACCGACGACATGTCGATGGCCCGCGAGCTGGAACGCGGCCGTGATGTGGAGCGCTTCGCCGGCCAGTCTGGCAGCGGTGACGCTGGTTTCTCAGGCGGCCAGGTAGGCAAGCGCGACGTTCAGATGAAGGTTGCTGATGTCCGTGACGGTCAGCGGTGCGCGGGCGTGGTCGGGCAGGATCAGCCGACTGCGCCCGGGGTCTGTTTCATCGGCCAGTGCATGGCAGGCGAAGTGCGCGATCTGGTGTCCGTGCAGAGCCTCCAGAACCTTGTCGCGAGTCGGATCGGCCAGCAGATGAGCACCAGGGATGAGCGCGCTGATGGCATCGCGTCTCCCCGCTGACTCCGGGCAGTGGGCTGCCGGGAGTGTCGGGCACCGGTACGACCACGGTGGTCGGCGCCCGCGGCGCCGGCGCCGCGGGCGCGTGCGTGTTCCAGGGCGCCGACCGTGGTCGTGTACGACGAGACGACGCGGTCCAAAACCGTGCGCGGGGCCGCCGGCCCGCCCGGGCCCGCGCCGCGGTGCTCGGCGTGGTACCCGGCCGCATGCAGCGGGAGGAAGGCCATGATGCCGACGGGACACCACCAGAGCCTGGGCCATGGCTCGTCGGCGACGGGGCAGGACGTGTGGCCCACCCGGGTCAGGACCGGTTCTGCGACGACGTCCCACAGCCATTCCAGGACGTCGAGGATCTCGCGTCGGCCGTGATCCGCCGCTGAGGATCGATCCCCGGGTCCGCGGCATCCAGGTGAGCCGCGCGCAGCCGGTCCGCCTGGTCGTACGCCTTCCCCTGCGTCAGCCCCGGTAGGGGCACGGCCTGGACGGGCGAGTCGGCCTCCGCGGTCAGGATGAGGGCGTCACAGCGGGTGCTGCTGGTGCTGCTGGTGCTGACGAAGACGACGGCACCGTCCTGGGCCTGGCGCGCCAGCCGTGCGGCGGTCGGCGCGCGCAGGAAATCACCGAATCCGGGCCGCTGCCTGATCTGCCCGACCAGATCCTGCCAGGCCTGGTGCGCTTCGATGCGCATCTCGGACAGCTGCCACCCCGATGTCCCGACTGGCTCGCCCATGCCGCGCTCTGGGGATTCCCACTCCCCCGCCGGACTCGGCGGATCCAGCTGAGCCGGCTGAACGAACTGCCCGCTGAAGCGGCGGCAGCCGCCTTGCACGCGGGTCAGGCCGTCCGAGCGGTCAAACTGCAACTCCTCGAACGGACGCGCGGGATTCTCGCCGCCGACCTACTGGCGCGACGGATCGCGCCGCCGAGACCCGTCAGGCACAAGGGCCGGTTGGGGTCGTCCGGGCCGGCCAGGACCACGGACTCCCTGCCGGCCTCCACCGCTTCCTCCAGGTCGGCCATGTTCGCGGTGCGTTCGAACAGGCGCTGCAGAGCGGTGCTGAGATTGTTCAGGTACGGCGGGCGCTCGGGCCCGCGCCCCCGGACCGCCTTGGCTCAGCCCAGCGCGTCCATCAGGGCGGTGACATAGGCATCCAGCCGCTCCTCCACGGCTCGCGCCGTCAGCTCTGTCCTCCCTGCCTCCCGCCATGGCCGCGAAACCAACTGCACTTCTTCTGAGAACGCCAGCCCGTCCCGCACCTGCCAGTACAGCCGCTCGCTCGCGGCCGCGGCCAGCACCCCGCCCGCCTCCTCATACGCCTCAGCGAATCGCAGACCCCATGCCGGGCCGTGCAGCAGCGCGAGATTGGTGGAGCAGTGCGCCACGTCGAGATCCGCCGGGCCCCAGGAGGTCCCTGCCCAGTCGACGACGCCGGTGATCCGGGCATCTTGCGGCCTTGGGGGCGGCACGTCGAACAGCACGTTGCCGGGTTGGAAGTCCCGGTGCAGGAATCGCCCTTCATAGGGCGGCGGGGGCTTGCGGATCACGTCGATCGCCGCGGCCCATGCCGCCGCGTCGGCGCCCTTCGGAACGACGACGGTGTCGGCGGTCGTCAACGTCACATACCCCCGGGGCCGCTCGGCAGGTCGCAACGCGTGGATCGCCACGAGTTGACGGGCCAGCAGAGGGACGCGCGTCTCCACTCCCTCGTCGTCGAGGACCGTCCGGCCCGCCAGATGTGTCATCAGGAGCGACGGATACTCGCAATGCGCGGCAGTCGGATCAACCTCGACCAGCCCAGGAGCCGGCACACCGGTCCCCGTCAGCAGGGTCAGGGCGCCGGCCTCCCTGTTCAGCCAGTCCTCGGCGTGCTCAACGCTGACGAAGGTCCGCAGCACCAGGTCACGGGTGCCTCCGTCCCGTGTGCCGATGGTCAGCCTCCGTACTTCGGCAGTGATGCCGCCGTGCAGCGCCTCGATTCTGACGATGCGTTCGCCAACCGCCAAGTGCCTGCTCACCCAAGCCAGTGTCAACGGTCGGACAGCCGCCGCCTCATCGTGGTTGGTCACCGTGCCACCTCATCATCCGGACGGCGGCACGCGCAAAGGCTTTCTTTGGAGGCGATGGCCGTGCTGCTCTGCTCCTCTCGCAGCTGTCGCAGGCACCGTTCAGGCGCTTGCATCGAGCCGTGGCCCCAGCCTGGAAAGTCCCCGTTCAGCGGACTCTGGCATTGATCGCGGGGAGCCGTCTCGACCACACCCGGCGTACCACGGCGGGGCGTACCCCGGCTCGCGGTCCGGATTCGAACGGCCTCTTCGCGGAGCCCAACGCCCAGCCGGGGTGGTGGCGTGCTCACTTGATGGCTTGGAGGATTGCCGAGTGCCGGCCATGCTGGGGGCTGTCCTTGCCGGGTGGTACAACATCGACCGTTGCTCACCACTCACACGCCTTCCGGAGGGACGAGCCCGCCATGGACGAGATACAGGTCGAGGTGACTGACGGCCCGTTCGCAGGTCTGCCGGCGGTTCTCATCTCCCACATCGACGACCAGGTACGGGTTCAAGTCACCATATTCGACCGGCAGATACCGCTGGACCTGCACGTCGACCAGATTCGCATCGCCGGAACCGCACCGCCAGAAGAACTGGGCACGACGGATGCCGCCAGCAGCTTTCACGCCTCAATGCGTGAACAGATCGTCGCGGAGCATGAGCGGCTCACTGCAGCGGAGGCGTTCACGTTCTTCCTGGAACGCGTCGACGCACCCGAGACCGACCTGGCCCGCGAGTGGGACGCCTACCTGGCCCACCGGGACGAGACGCGGACCCGGGCAAAGGAACGCATGCAAGCCGCCCTGGAGCGGTTCGATCGGCAGCTCGCCTCGCTGCCGATCGACGAGGCCAGGCAGGTCATCGCCAGTGACGCCGCGTTCTGGCAACCGGGTACCCTCGCGGTCCGGGACCAAAGTGTCCGGTTTCCCGAATGCGGGACCAACCCTGAAGAGCGCGTCCTCGCTGCCATCTTCGGCGAGCAACTTGACGAGCCGCGCGTCTCGCCTCGAGAGCAGGCGCGCCGGCGTCTCGAACAGGCGCGGCTGGCGGCCGAGGAACGGGACTACGAGTGGTGGAAGGCGAACCTGTCCCCCGACGAGCAGCGCGCCTACCCCTCGAGGGGAAACCCCGCCCGGTACGCGTACGCTCGGGCTCCACGCCACGATGTCAGCCTGCCCCCCGAGCGCAGCGTCGAATGGGCCATCCGATCCAAGACCGGCGTCAGCAACGGCCCTATCCCCCGGGAGGCACTCGACGCGGTGGACGGGCTGAGCCTGACGCTGCACCGGCCTGCTGACCTGACACCACTGGGGCAGTTGCACAACCTGCGGTGGCTGTCTGTGCACTCGAGTGTCTCGGTCGACCTTGTGACACTCGTCTCGGTCCTGCGTCCGGCCCGGGCACTACAGGACCTGTCGATCGATGCCCCGGTCCGCGACATCACTCCGCTCGCCCAGCTCACTCAGCTGCGGAACCTGCGGCTGGAGCACACCCATGTCACCGACATCGCACCCCTGGCCAATCTGACGCGACTGTCCGACCTGTCCGTCTGCGACGGCCCGCTGGCCGACCTCACCCCACTGTCCGGACTGTGCCTGACCCGTCTGTACGTCTACCGGACGCGGGTGAGTGACCTGTCGCCGTTGTCGGGAATGGCGACGCTGGAAGTGCTCGGCCTGGTCGGCTGCCCGGTCCGGGGCCTGACAGTGGTCACCACCCTGCCCGCGTTGCACTTCGTCAACCTGCGCCGAACCCCGATCACAGACCTCGGTGACCTCCCCGAACAGGCACCCGGCGTCACCTTCGAGGGCGTGGGTGCGGACACCCTCGATGAGTCGTGCCCCGAGCACACCACGGCGCCATGCACCATGCGCGGTGCACCGGCAACCCCTGTCTCAGACGTCGTGGCGGCCGACCTGCGCGCCGCGTTCCACGCCGCCGGGGACGACTATGTCCGGCGAGGGCAGGTTGAACGGGCGATGCTGGCTGGCCGGCGCCTCGACCTGGTCCAGGAGATCATCAGCAGCGGCCCCGACAGCCGCCTTTCGACCGTGGTAGGACTGCTCCTGCGCGGCGGTGTAGGGGACATTCCGTTCCCGGACAACCCGTGGGGAATCCCACCTGGCGCCGGCCTGACAGAGACGCTGACCCAGGTGTGGGCGCCCGTCGCCGGCTTCGCCCCCCCCGTTATGTTCTTCGCGGTCCTGCAAGAGGGCCGCTGGCCTCCGGGCCCGGCATGACTGTTCCCCCCTGTCGAAGGCATGACCTGGGGG